>JAEUUX010000086.1 GCA_016787295.1 Chitinophagales bacterium | reverse complement strand
AATTGCCTCAACGATTGCCTACATTTTGTGGTAGCTAATGTGGAAAAACAGGCAAAATGCTTACAACCGTACTTGCTACCACAAAATTAAGCAAAGACCACAGCACGCCGGACGAATCCACTCGAAAAAGAACACCTTTTTCTGCTAATTTTTGGGTGAGCAAAAAAGATGAATCACCATTTATCGCTTGTGACAATAGCATTTCGAAGAATGGAAAATGGTTGTTAATTGATGTTACATTTTGGAATGAGTGTGTGACATCGTCTATTATCAAATCCGAAA
Source organism: Chitinophagales bacterium (assembly GCA_016787295.1). Lineage (GTDB taxonomy): Bacteria > Bacteroidota > Bacteroidia > Chitinophagales > UBA2359 > JAEUUX01. Next base: position 3,169 of record JAEUUX010000086.1, on the reverse strand, counting down.
AGTATTTTCAATTCAGTATAGAATTATTACCCAACAGAGACAGAACAAAAAAAGCAAGAAAAAATCATAACTATCTATAGTAATGAATATGATGGCAGCATTAACCCCGGACAATGGTATCGAAAAACAGACTATAGACCACATGATATTATGATTCCCTAATAACGGATAACAACATTTTTATAAAACCTAAAACATCTTTTATTTTCAATTTTATGCGATTAGGAGCAATAGACATTGGTTCAAACGCCGTGCGCTTATTAATAGCCGATGCCAATGTGAGTAAAAAGCGCGGACTATATTTCAAAAAAGTAAAACTATACCGTTTGCCTGTCCGCTTAGGTGCCGATGCTTTTACGACGGGCATTGCCTCGCCACACACCATTGAGAAACTTACGCAAAGCATGCAAGCGTTTCGCACCATCATGGACGTATACGATGTACAAGCCCACAAAGTATATGCCACCTCTGCCATGCGCGAAACCAAAAATTCGCGCGAAGTCATCGATAAAGTATGGCAAGGGTCGGGAATTAAAATAGAGATTATCGATGGCGATGTAGAAGCCAAAGTCATTGTGGCAAGCAGTTTGAAAGAACATAACTGGATAGACCAACGTTTTTCGTACCTATATATGGACGTGGGCGGTGGCAGCACCGAGTTGTCACTTATCAACAAAAATGGTATAGAATTTTCGCGCTCGTTCAAAATTGGTACCGTTCGTTTGTTGGAAAACAAAGTGAGCAAAGCCGAATGGAACATCATGGAGGACTGGGTGGTGACCAACCTCAAAAATCGTCTACCACTTTCAATAATTGGGTCGGGAGGCAATATCAACCGGGTTTTTAAACGCTCAAACAATGAATATGGTCATCCTTTGACGTATGAATATATGAAAAAGGAATACAAAACGCTTTCCGAAATGGAATTAGAAGACCGTATTATTCTCGAAGACCTCAACGAAGACCGCGCCGATGTTATCGTTCCCGCTTTGAAGATATTTTTGTTTGTCATGGAAAAAGCCAATATACCCACTGTTTTAGTGCCAAAAATAGGTTTGGTAGACGGCATGGTCTATAGTTTGTACTACGAACTAAACCAAACCCATGCTATATAGTCAAAACCCTACAAACGATTTAACCCAAAAACATTCATCTGTCAAAAATGAAAATATATATCCATTATTTTCTATTCCTTATGGTTTGTTGTGTACTAAGTACAACGCTTGTTGTGGCACAAGACAGCACCAATGCCAAAAAGACCAAAACCGCCAAAACTGCCAAACCCATAGATCCCAACAAACCACAATTCAAGTTTGAAGAAGAAGTCTATGATTTTGGCGATGTGGAAGCAGGAGCCGAAGTGAGCCACACTTTTAAGTTTAAAAACACAGGCAAAACACCTTTGACCATTTTAAGCGCCAAAGGTAGTTGTGGCTGCACTAAGGTAGAAGCCAACTACAGTCCCATTCTGCCCAACAAAACCGACCAAGTGACCGCCCACTACCACGCCTCTGCCGACGGGAAAGGAAAATTTGTGAAACTCGTTACCATCTATTCCAATGCCGAACCGCGCCTAAAGACCTTAACCATTAAAGGTAATATCATACCGAAAAAAAAATAACCTGCTAAATGAACAACTTATTGGAAAATGGCGTAACTTTGTGCGCCTTTTGGGAGAATAGCGGTGGATAATTTCCGAATCTCATTCCAAATAGTTTTTTGAGCCAAAGGAGAGGTGTCCGAGTGGTCGAAGGAGCACGCCTGGAAAGTGTGTATACTCCAAAAGGGTATCGCGGGTTCGAATCCCGCCCTCTCCGCATTAGTATTTTTGGTGGAAACGAAAAACACACCTTTGTTCAACACTTTTGTGGTGTGGAACAAAGGTGTGTTTTGTAAAAATAAAACCCTATATTAAACAATACTGCATTAGTGGAAATTACATTTAACAATAACAAGTTAAAAAAAAGCTCTGAAAATCAAACAACAAGAAACGAATACTACCCACCAATAGTTTTTCATCCAGGAGAAACATTATTGGAAAAATTGGAAGAAATGCCATAATCGTTGGACGATTGAGGCAGAAAGGAATATGGAGTGCATATAAAGGCAGCTATTTGATTAAAAATATCAACATAGCTATTTCGAAAGCGTAAACAGAGTGTTTAACTGTCTGCGTCCAAGAAAAGTTTACAACTATTTTCTCTTTTTATGCTCTTAATGATAGATAATGCCTTAATTCGCTTTCAGCACAAAAGCCGATATGGAAGCGAAAATGATGCAAATAGATGTTTTGTTGTGGCACAATAATATTGTATTAAAAAAGCAATAAAGTGGCACAAAAAGTAGTGCAAAGAAAAAAGTAAATTTTTTTTCAAAAAAAATCGCACAAGACTTGCACGAACAAAAAAAACGTCGTACCTTTGCACCCGCTTTCAGCACAAAAGCCGATATGGAAGCGAAAATGATGCAAATAGATGTTTTGTTGTGGTACAATAATATTGTATTAGAAAAGCAATAAAGTGGCACAAAAAGTAGTGCAAAGAAAAAAGTAAAATTTTTTTTAAAAAAAATCGCACAAGACTTGCACGAACAAAAAAAACGTCGTACCTTTGCACCCGCTTTCAGCACAAAAGCCGATATGGAAGCGAAAATGATGCAAATAGATGTTTTGTTGTGGCACAATAATATTGTATTAAAAAAGCAATAAAGTGGCACAAAAAGTAGTGCAAAGAAAAAAGTAAATTTTTTTTTTAAAAAAAATCGCACAAGACTTGCACGAACAAAAAAAACGTCGTACCTTTGCACCCGCTTTCGTTGATAAGCGAAAATCATATCATTTTAAGGTAACTCTTTTTGGATACCCTAATTCAAAATTACCTTGGTTCTTTAAACAACTTTCCTTCTAAGTAGTAGTCCTACTACATTGTTTTAATATACTTTTTTTTGTTTTAAAACAAAGGTTGTAAAAAACCTGATAGAAGGTTATCGCCCCAATCCAAAGGGGTATATTGTTCTTTGATAATTTAGTAAGAAAGACAAACCGTTAATTTTTTTGAGGGTAAGGTATCAGACTAGACATTATATATACAATGGAGAGTTTGATCCTGGCTCAGGATGAACGCTAGCGGCGGGCTTAATACATGCAAGTTGAACGCTCAGTAGCAATACT
>JAEUUX010000059.1 GCA_016787295.1 Chitinophagales bacterium | reverse complement strand
CATTGCGCTTTCGCGCCACGATGGACAGGGCAGAGCGGGTTATGGTAAAATTGGTACATTGTCCTACTATGTCAATAGTACAGACCTGCCTACGCCACCCGACCAAAGCCTTAACTTTAGTATCGATGAAACTTATTATTCTACGAATGCAGGAACAGTAGACTTGCTGCGCCACGAAACAACGAGCCAACTGCTTATAGCCATAGGTATTGCACCTTCGCCTGCTCCTCATGCGCCTGTTGCGACACAGTTACGCGTCTATCCCAACCCCACGCGCGAGCTGCTAAACATTGTCGTAGCTCCCGACCAGCAAATCCAAAGCATCACGGTCACAGATATGGCAGGGCGTAGGCTGTTCTCTCCTACCCTATCCCCTACTGTGGGTAATCGTGCGGCGGTGTCTGTGCAGCATTTGCCAGAGGGTATGTACCTTGTTGAGGTGCAAACAGATGTGGGTGTTGGGGTGCAAAGGGTGTTGGTGAAATAGTGAGGGAAGGGACGGAGGTGTGAGATAATATGTTTCTTGTTCCTCGTTTCGTTCTGCTCTCTTTGTTATATATAGCCACAGCCTGCCATGCGCAGTAGTGCAACATTGGTAGGCTGTGTTTTTGATAGCTTACTATCTTTTTTAACTTTTTTAATGTTATTTCATGAAAAAATTTTTATGTTATTGTCTTTGTGTGCTATTCGGTAGCGCCTCCCTTTCGGCACAGATTACAGTTTATTTGCAGTATCCTACGGACTCAATAGCTGTTATTAATCCATTGCAAGACCTTCCTGCTGCAATGATGGTTGATGTTTCGTTTACACAACCATACCATGGTGTGGTTACATTATTGCCTGATGGCACATTGCAGTATGTGGCTAATAGTATGACGGATGTGGCTTATGGTGATTGGTTTAGTTTTACTGTTGAGCATAACTATACCTATCAACAACAAGTGTTCATCACTCCCGTACTACCTCAACCAGTACCCAATGTGCCACCACATGAACAAACTTTTGCAATAAATCTATGTGGAGATGTCATACAGCCTGCTATTTCTCTGCTTTTTGGGTCATACAATAGTGATTTGAATAACGACTCTTTGTTTTTCTTCATTTCCGAAAATCCAGCGCATGGTTCTGCTTCTGTTGTCAGTAGTACTGCCAATGCGGTTGTTATTTCTTATGTACCGGAGGCAGGGTTTGTAGGTAGCGATCAATTGCGCTATCAAGCGTGTGAGGCAAGCACACTGGAGCATTACTGTGTCGAGAATACTATAACTCTAATAGTCAAAGATTGTACAAGTGCTGTTATTGCTGCATTTCCTGATGGTGGATATGTTGTTGATAGTAATAGTATCACCATTCCTATTATTGCCAATGATGTGGCAGATAATATGCCTGTTACTGTTCATTTGCTCAGTGATCCCAAATGGGGGACAGTTGCGCTGAATGCTGATAATACTTTGACTTATACTCCTAATTTGTTTGTACCAAGTTTATTTGAATCTATCTGGTATCAAATTTGCGATTCGCAAGGTAACTGTAGCGATTCGACTACTATCGACATTTGGTACAGCAACTATGTGGTATCTGATTACTCCCCTGTCATGGAAACCTATAATACCTATCCCAACCATAGTATCAACATAAATTTGTTTGAAAATGACATGGGTAATACAACAGGAGCATACGTACATACCATCACACAAGCCCCATCATTAGGAGAGCTTGTCCTTCAAAGTGATGGCACTTATTCCTACACACCTTTTGCTGATATTGCTCCTTTGCCTAATAATATGCTTGGCGATTATTTCGAGCATATTGATTGCAACGAGTCAGGGATATGTGGCTTAAGTAGTACCTCAATAAATATTCTTTCTACAACAGCAAATGATATAGTGGAGCTAATTCCTTTTCAGGGAAATATACTGTTAAACATTGTGCCGACCAATAACCTCACGAATGCGTATATAGCTCAAATACTATCGCCTCCTTATTTGGGTACAGCCTACATTACCAACAATGAGCAAAGCATTTTCTATGCAGCCAATGATTTGGCTTCGGGTATGGATGTATTCTCTTATGTATTGTGCGATGGAGCTAACAACTGTGACACTGCCAATATTTACATTACTATACCATCACCTAACACAGATATCAATACACCTCCGCCTGTTTGGATAGGATATAATAGTTTTTGTAAGGATCTACCATCTCCCTATACTTTTGCTATTCCAATAGGTAACGATGCTGCTGAAACATATTCTGTTAGCGTCTTACAAGGACTACACTATGGCACCATTAGTTTCGATAATAATATAGCTATGTATAGCCCTAGTTTTGAAACGTTAATAAGTGCTTCGCAAACTTTGACAGATACCTTGTATTACCGAATATGCGAAACCAACACACCGGAGCTATATTGTTCAGAAGGAAAATTTATCTTACAAATAGGTAATTGCACCGACCAAAGTCCTACTGCCTTAGATTTATACCTTTCTTTTAATACCTATTCTTATCCGTCTGCTGAGTTTTACATCAGCGTCTATGATGACAGTTACCAATTACATACCTTTACCCAATTAGATGAGCCTTTATATGGTACGCTATCATTAAGCCCTGAAGGTTTTGTTAGTTATACCATCAACGATAATGCACCTGATAATGTAGTAGACGCTATTCGTTATATTGTCTGCAATAGTTCCGGCAATTGTGACACTGGGCTCCTTGTAGTTGATATAATTGAATACCACTGTTGCAATTTGGGTGCTGGAGACTTTTATTATGTTCCAGCAGGAGTAACCACCACATTAGACGTTCTGGATAATGATGCCCACAATACTTTTATTACCGGCATTGTAGGTACAATACAATACGCAACAGTTGATTTTACGGATAGTACCATACTATATACGCCTTATGCCAATTTAGATGGTTATAATGGCACTTTTGGCTATATAGTGTGCCATACGAGCGGTTTTTGTGATACCATTGCAGTAGGTATTGGGGTACAAGGTCCATGGGATCCTGGTGTTAATAATCCACCTCATCAACAAGACTATGACTATTTAATGTGTGAGGAACAGGATGATCATTTTATTGCGTTTAATTTCTTTGATGCTAGTAATCCTAATGATAGTTTATCGATAGAGTTATTAGAATCACCCCAACATGGTATTATCGAAAGTCTCACACTATCGGGCATATCTTATATACCTGATTCTGCTTATTTGGGCTATGATGAAATACGCTATCGTGTATGCGAAACCAATACACCAGAGCTATATTGCCGTGATTTGGTGCTGCAAATAGAAATGCGCGATTGTACGCCAGATGTCATAGCGGCACCTAACTATTTTTCCATCAATGGAACCTCCGCCACCACCATACCACTCGACCTATTAAGTAATGACCATATTGAACACAACGAGGGCTTGATACTAACGATCGATTCGCTTCCTCGTATGGGAACTATTACCATTTATCCCGACAACAGCGTTGCTTATCACTACAATGGCAATACAATAAATGGTATTGACCTTGGTTATAATGATGTTTTTAGGTATACGATATGTGATGTTAACGGGCTTTGTTCGAGTGCTTTTGTGTTTATTAATGTCTTAGAGCTTTTGGTTCCACAAGGAGAAGATGATTTCTATATGATAGCACGCGATTCAGTTGGCACATTTGATATTTTGGAAAATGATGGGGCAGATGTAAGTTTAATAGCTATTGCTGATACACCATTAAACGGTACTGTGACCATTAATGCAGACAATACCGTTACATATCTTCCCAATGCTGGTTTTGTAGGATCTGACCGTTTTACCTATCTTATTATTGCTCCTTTTAGCAGTTGGGCAATGCGCGAAGTTAGGGTTGCTGTATATCATCCTTCTGACAACTATTTGCCATCAACTATTGCCCATGATGATTATTTTGTTATTTCTGGTATTGAACCGTACATACACGTTTTGCAGAATGACATTTTCATAGCCAGCAATTTTGGAAGACCCAAAACATTTGAAATTGTTACTCCTCCTACAAATGGTTATGCAGAAACTTCTTTCGACAATACTATTCTCTACATTGGTAATAGTATGTTTGAAACGGATAGCCTTCAATATGTCATTTGTTCATACACGGGTGATTTGCAAGCGCCCAACCCCACTATTATGTGCGACACCGCCAGCGTATACATTCTCCCACACTGCGACAACATTTGCCTATACCCCGGCGACGTAAACAACGACCAAACAGTTAACACACTTGACTTTTTGGCGTTTGGAATAGCTCCTGCCACAACGGGCAGCCCGCGCCCCAATGCTTCAAATATGTGGATGGGACAAGAGGTGACTCCTTGGGACGAATATTTTACCTACCAACCGTTTGGCGAAACCTTATTAATGAACCAAAGTTTGGCGGACTGCAATGGTGATGGAACGATAACTCTTAGCGATGCTTCGTTGATACAACAGCATTATGGCAAAAGTCATTTCCAAAACAATAACCCTCTCTTGGTGCCAGTACCTATGTTTCCACAAAATGATGCTCCGCTCATTCGGTTAGACCTGCCCGTAGCAGCAGATACAGTAGGGCATTACTTTGCAGATATTTATTTGGCTACAGAAGAACAACCCGCTCAAGATATGTATGGCGTTGGTTTCAGTTTGCAATTCCCTGTTGGACAGATTCCGTTGGATAGTGTTCAGTTCTATATTGCGGATTCTTGGTTGGGTAATGCCAATGATTTGGAGGCGATGATGCACCTCGACGATGGGGAGGCACACATTGCGCTTTCGCGCCACGATGGACAGGGCAGAGCGGGTTATGGTAAAATTGGTACATTGTCCTACTATGTCAATAGTACAGACCTG
>JAEUUX010000035.1 GCA_016787295.1 Chitinophagales bacterium | reverse complement strand
CCTTTGCCATACAATTATTTTTAATCGGTTATTGTCTAGTGCAAAGGTACAACTTTCAACTCATATAGGCAAGAATAAACGGTATTTATACGCTTTGACCCAAACTAAGTTTATACCCGACAGTATTAAATTGAAGAACTACTAAGTGTCAAAAATGGCGATTGTACACAACAGTGTATATATAGTGTTTTATCTCAATTTTGTGCTAATCTTAACTGTTTTATTGGTTTGGATTTGGTTTGGTATTATTATCATTACAAATTCATTGCTATATAGTTTGGGCTAATTGCTGTATAATAGCAGTTGACCAAAATTTTGTTCCCAAAACCAACAGTCTGAAAAATCCTAAAAGGGTGTAACTATTGTAGCAATGATAAGCATTAGCAAAAAACAAAAAGCCCGAAGGGGTGATATATTGCACATTACAGCCGCTGCAATATTATTTTGCAAAGCTGCTCTTGCTATAAGCATTTTAGCCCTTTGGGGTTGGTGATATTTCTTTATAAGGTAGGGATTAAACCCCATTTTTATTAGTCATACCTAATTTTTCATTGGTACATTACTAATATTGTCCACATTAACAATATTATACACCAAAGGTCTGCTTAGTAAAGTTGCACAAAAGATTTTTTACACAACCCCACACTCCCACACAAAACCCCCTTTTGGAAGTCTTGTCTCCAAAAGGGGGTTTATATTTGTTCTCGCACAAAATTTTTAAGCTGCTCCAAATTCTTAGCTTATACGCATTTTATTAGCCTCTGAAACGCTGGTGCTTTATTTCTCGATATAATTCAAATCTTTACCAAAGGTTTCAGGCACAAAATAGAGAGCGGTCATGGCAATCGCCAAAGTAATGCCTCCCACCATAAAACCCGCCGATATAACGCCTTGTGTACCACTAAAAAACTTAAACAATAGCGTAATAAGCGGTAAAGCGCCACGCACAAAATTGGGGACGGTCGTGGTGACTAAGGCACGCACATTAGTGCCAAACTGTTCGGAGGCTATGGTGACAAAAATCGCCCAATATCCCACACCCAAGCCCAGCAAAACCGCTTTGAAATAGAGATTTTGTAGCGAAATGTTGCCCGACGAAAGAAAATAAACAATACTAAGCAGCGATAAGGTGTGGAATAGCAACATGACTTTTTTGCGGCTTTGTAACCACTGACTTAAAACGCCACTCATCAAATCGCCCAGCACCAAACCTACATACGCCCACATCACTACTTTTCCCGCCTCAATAGGCTCGGTCATGCCAAAGGCTTTGCCAAATTCGGGTGAAAAAGAAGCTAAAATGCCAATGACAAACCACGTTGGCAAACCAATCAGAATGCAGCACAAATAACGCCACGCCCTTTGAGGATTTTGTAATAACATCAACAAATTGCCGCGCGAAACGGAGGTTTGTTCTGCATGGCGAAACATACCCGATTCCGCCACCGAAATACGCAATATCAACAACAATAGACCCAAGCCTCCACCTACCAAATAAGCCGTTCGCCAATCAAAAGTGGCATTCACCCAATAGGCAGCAATAGCACCCGTCAAACCAACTGTTGCCACAATCGTCACGCCATAACCCCGCAATTCTTTCGACATCACTTCATTGACTAAGGTAATACCCGCTCCCAATTCGCCCGCCAAACCAATACCTGCAATAAAACGCAATATTTTGTATTGCACCACAGGGTCGCCAAAGCCAAATTGTCCTACATAAGCATTGACAATATTGGCAAGCGAATAGAGCAAAATAGATCCGAAAAGCACAGATAAACGCCCCCGCTTGTCTCCCCAAATACCCCACAACAAACCACCTATCAACATGCCCCACATCTGCCAACTGATGAGTGACATGCCAACATTGGTCACATCGGTAACGCCCAAGTCTTTTAAACTTTTGATGCGAACAACACTAAACAAAATTAAGTCATAGATATCAACAAAATAACCCAAAGCCGCTACAACGACAATGGCAACAATGGCAGCCGTACTGGCATGATGCGGAGACTGATTCATAAGCCCAAAAATTTTTGATTCAAATGGTTTAATGCGCAAAGGTACAATTTTTTTGTCATTGACAACGCTCCACCAACAAAAATAGACCGTCACTAAACTTTTGCTTAGGTGATGGTCTATTTTTATGCTGATTAACTAACAAACATTGCCAGCGTTTGGACTGATAGTGTCCCATTTTGCATCAATAATCCGATAATAAAACACTTATTTTTTTGGGCGTTTCCCTACGGGTCGGGCTGCTACGGGCTTCGCTACGCTCGGTGCTGCGTTGCTCTCCGCACTGGCTAACGCCACCCTCCGCATCCCTAACGCGCTTCGCCACTCGAACATTTATATCCTTATTTTTTTACGACACAATAGATAAAACGCAACACTACAAGCTTTCGCATCTTTCACACTTTCTTTTGCTCAATAGCTGCATTAATGGCTACCAATTCGAGATGTTCGTCCAAGATTTGGGTGATTTCGCTGTGGTTCAGTTGGTCGGCGGCGTAGTCTTCTATCAAAATCCTAATCAATTCATAGTCTTCGGGCGTGTCTAAGGTGATGCGATAATTGCTTTTATCTGTCCTTTGTGTAAAATGGTGCAGCTTAAATAGCTGTGGATTTTGGTAGATGTAGGGCGTAACGTGTTCGCGTTGGCTGGCGGTTTGGGCATTTTGGTAGGCAGTTTGCAAGGCTTCGTAGTGGAACACCTCCATATCAAAACCGCGCGGAAAAGTGCGCACCATACCGTTGGACAAATAGGCTTTTTTGTCTTGCAATGCCACAAAATCTGCCACCATTTGCTGCAACAAAGCCCCATCTATCAAAGGACAATCAGACGTGACGCGCACCACTACCTCAATGCCATATTGAGTAGCACATTCATAGAAACGCGCCAACACATCGTTTTCGCTACCCCTGTAGCAGGGCAGTTGGTGAGCGATGGCATATTGTTCCAACACATCGTCTTGCTCGGCGGTGGTGGTTGCCAAATAAATAGGCATTTGCGCCTTTTGTAGCCGCGCTATGTGGTAATCCAAAAGCGGCTTGCCTGCACAAGTTTTGAGGATTTTGGCAGGTAGCCGGCTGCTGCCCATGCGGGCTTGGGTGATGATGGCTGTCTTCATGTTTTTTTTGGGGAAGATTTTGTGTGAACCCTTGCCAGCGTTTGGAACGTGAGCAAGGCTTGTGTTTTTTATTGCGGGCTGCGAAGACCGATGCGCCAAAAGCAAAGCTGTTTGATTACTCACTTTTTGTGGCAATTAAATAATGGCTCAAACGCTGTAATAATGTCGTATGCAATGCGGGATTAATGCTGCCTATTGCACCTGCGACAGAGGTATATCGTTTAGGTTATAATCGGGTTCGTTATTACCATAAGCTGCCGCCAAACTATGTTGGGCTATAGTATGTTGATAGGTTTGTTCATCAATATAGTCTATCGTTTCTGTGTGGGCAGTATACGAAATTTGCAAACGACTAAGTAATGGCAATAAAGCGAGCCAATCGGCTTCGTTGTTAATGTTTAATACAACTTGCATGGTATTTGGTTTTGGTTAAACTTTATATTGTTTTGGGGTTGTCATTTTTTTGTTTTAATAGGTCGGTATTTATGCTTTTTTTTAATCTCACCGTATCGGTGTAGCCGCGTGTGCCATAGACCGATGCACCCATTCTTTGTAAAGTGTTGTAGTACAGCGGTAGCTTGCTGCCTGCTCCGCTTAGGCAGACTACGCAACCGCTACCACAACACTTGTTTGTTTGCTCAATGGAAAATGCCAAATGAACAGAACTACCTCACTGCGAGACGAAAGCCGATGATGCCAAAGTTTTCGTACGGACGGCAGAAGAAACGATAGGACAAACGGCAGTGTTCTGTATTGAAGTACCACGCCCCACCGCGCATCACACGGTTAGAACCCATGCTGGGACCTTTGGGGTTATTAGCAGAGTTATTTGCATAATAATCGTTGCGATACCAATCACCACACCATTCATATACATTACCGCTCATATCGTACAGTCCTAATTCATTGGCTTGTTTTTGTCCTACGGGATGAGTTTTGCCGTTACTATTGCCGTCATACCAAGCTACTTTATCTATATCATTACTGCCTGCATATTTGTAGCCCTTGCTCTTATTGCCTCCACGAGCGGCATATTCCCATTCGGCTTCGGTCGGTAGGCAGTAATTTTTACCCGTTTGGGCGTTTAGTTTTTCCAAAAACGTTTGAATCTTATCCCAACTTTCCGATTTAGGGCATTGCTGACAGCCTTTAAAATAGTTGAGATTATTGCCCATTATGGCGCGCCACTGTGCTTGGGTTACTTCGTATTGGCTTATATAAAAACTACTTAGCGTTACTTGATGGATGGGTTTTTCCCAGTCCCAACAGTTACCGACTTGTTCGGCGGTGCAGCCCATGGTGAAAGTGCCGCCTTGTACTAAGACCATTTGGTCGGCGAAAGGGTCGGGTTCCCCAATTGGAGGTAGGGGAGGAAATCCTCCTCCTTGTCTTCCCCAGAAGCCAGGTATTATTCTGCTCTTGACAGTGGCGAGGGTATTATCTATAAATTTGCTTACTCCCCAAACCGCGAAGAAAAAACACAAAAGTAATACACTACCCCTTTTCAACCACTGTTGAGTGCTTTGTTTGCTTTCTTGGATTATATTCTCTTGTCCCGCTTCGCCATCGTATTGTTGTTTGGGATTATGTTGTATTTCTTCTACTATTTTTTTCACCCCCACTGCAATACTTAGGTAGGCTGCATTGGGGTTAGTCCATGCCACAATGGGTTTGGCATCTTGTGGCAGCGCCTGTAGGTCTGCCAATTGGGTTTCTTCCCACAGGCAGTCGCGCACTATAATAGGGACTACCTTGCATTCGCCTTTGTGGTGGCGCACAAGGGCATTGGCTACTTCTTGTTCGTAGAAATAGTCGGAGGCGAGAGAGTCGTTGCTCAAAAGCAGCAAAACAATATCGGCTTGGTGCAGGTTTTCTTTTATGGCTTCGTCCCATGTTTGTCCTGCTACAATGACTCCGTCGTACCATAGTTTAATATCGCCGCGCCGTTCCAGCGGGTTTAGGGCGGTTCGTATTTCGTTTAGGTAGTCGGCATCTCTTCGGGAATATGCCATAAAAACCCGTATCGGTGTAGCCGCGTGTGCCATAGTTAAGGTATTTGGGTGCAAAGGTAGTTTTTTTGTGCTATAATAGAAAGTTTAGGGTGTTTTTGTTTGTTTTTTTTCGCAAGCGTAGGATTACACAATAGCATAAGAAACCCCGTTTTTCTTATGCTCAAATGATTACAAAGCTACAAAGTTGGAGGTATTGTTCTGTTTGTCTGCTAAATATTCGGTATAATGCCGAAAAGATACGGATATTTTTTGTGCAAAAAGATGCTTTTATGAAAAAACAGTATTACATTTGCACCAATAATTTTTTAATAAACAAAAAAATAGCAACAACATGGAAAGACTAACAGGGCTATTGGGCTTTGTACTTATCTTGGGCATTGCGTTTGCCCTTTCCAACAACCGAAAAGCTATTAACTATCGCTTAGTAGCCTCTGGTTTGGCATTACAAATCGCTTTGGCGGTGTTTATCCTCAAAACGCCTCCCGGAAAAATCATCTTTAAAGCCATCGGTGATTTCATTACCAAAGTATTGGAATATGGCGACAAAGGCGGTGAGTTTGTGTTCGGTGTATTGACGAAATCTGATGTTTTGGGCAATAGTTTGGGTGCGCAATGGGGTTTTATTTTCTTTTTCAAGATTACGCCAACCATCATTTTTGTAGCCGTGTTGGTCAATATTGCCTATCATTTGGGTATTATGCAAAAATTTATTGTGGTGGTGGCAAAAGTTGTTCATGCCATTATGGGCGTGAGTGGTAGCGAGGCTTTGTCCAATGCGGCGAGTGCGTTTGTAGGACAAGTGGAGGCGCAAATCATGATTAAACCCTACCTCAATACGATGACCAAATCAGAATTGTTGGCTTCCATGGCAGGCAGTATGGCGTGCATTGCGGGCGGTGTGATGGCGGTCTATATCAGTTTTGGTGTGCCTGCCGAATACCTGCTGGCGGCGAGCATCATGGCGGCACCTGCTGCTTTGGTCATCGCCAAAATCGTGTATCCCGAAACAGAGGAGTCGCAAACAAAAGGCGAAATCAAATTGGAAGTCAAACAACAGTACTCCAATTTGGTAGATGCCATTTCGCACGGCGCGAGTGACGGTCTCAAAGTGTCTTTGAATGTAGCGGCTATGTTGATTGGCTTTTTGGCACTTATTGCCCTTATCGATGGCGCTTTAGGTGGCATTGGGACTTTGTTAGCCAACGCAGGCATGAATGTAGATGCGAGCAAATTTAGCTTGACCACCATTCTGGGTTTCGTTTTTTCGGGTTTTGCTTGGGCGATGGGTGTTCCGTCACAAGACATCATGACTGCTGGCTCTTTGATGGGAACAAAAATGGTGGCTAACGAGTTTGTTGCCTACTCCAACCTCAAAGACCTTATTGTACAAAACGCTTTGCAAGCCAAGACCTTAGCTATTGTGAGCATTGCTTTGTGTGGTTTTGCCAACTTTGGGTCTATTGGTATCCAAATTGGCGGTATTGGCGAGTTAGCCCCCGAACGCCGTGCCGATTTAGCTTCCTTAGGTTTTCGTGCCTTGATTTGCGGTACTTTGGCTTCTTATCTGTCTGCTACCATTGCGGGCATATTGTTCTAAAAAAGTATGATATTTCGTGTCGTGAGAAAAGCAGCCTGCAAGCAATATCGCTCCACAGGCTGCTAACGGCACAATATAAAGTGCATTTATTTCGTTCTCCAATACAAATCCATCTATCTTTTTTAAACTTAAAAAATTCATTTCCAATGAAACAGATTTCTCTTTTTTTCATGCCTATTATGGCGTTCTTTCTTACATTCTTCTCTACCAACCTTATGGGGCAGCAATGTTATTTTGCAGACTTGCCGCTTGTTGAGCAGCAAAGTCTTACAGATTTGTACAATGCTACTAATGGTAGTAATTGGACAAACAAAACTAATTGGAATAATTATAGTGTAGCTGTAGATGATTGGTATGGCATAACGGTAGAAAACTGCTCAATTGTGAAACTATCACTTAGTTCCAACTATCTATCAGGCAACCTTCCTAATCTTGATTTCCCCAATTTGACAGAACTATCTTTATGGAACAATCAACTAAGTGGTAGTATACCTAACTTTAGTATGCCTAATTTGAGACAACTAAATGTAATTACCAACCAACTAAGCGGCAACATACCCAATTTTAATCTGCCTAATTTGCAAGAGCTATATTTAGCCAACAATCAATTAAGTGGCAGCATACCTAATCTTGATATGCCCAATTTGCAAGTACTATCTTTATGGAACAATCAACTAAGTGGTGGTATACCCAATTTTGATCTACCCAATTTGCAAAGCATGGGTTTAGGCAATAATCAATTAAGTGGCAGCATACCTAATCTTGATATGCCCAATTTGCAAGTACTATCTTTATGGAACAATCAACTAAGTGGTAGTATACCCAATTTTGATCTACCTAATTTGCAAGGTCTAAATTTAAGCAGTAATAAATTAAGTGGTAGCATACCTAATTTCAATATGCCCAATTTGCAAGGTTTAATTTTAAATACCAATCAACTAAACGGTAGCATACCCAATTTTAACCTACCTAATTTGCAACAATTACACCTATTTTGTAATCAACTGAGTGGTAATATACCCAACTTTAGTATGCCTAATTTGCAAGATATGCTTTTATGGAACAATGAATTAAATGGCGACGTACCCAATTTTAATCTACCTAATTTGCAAAGTATGGGTTTAGGCAATAATCAATTAAGTGGCAGTATACCCAATTTTAATCTACCTAATTTGCAAAGTATGGGTTTAGGCAATAATCAATTAAGTGGCAGTATACCCAATTTTAATCTGCCCAATTTGCAACAATTATACTTGTACGACAATCAACTAAGTGGCGGTATACCTAATTTTAATCTGCCTAATTTGAAATGGATATATTTAGAAGACAATCATCTAAGTGGCAGTATACCCAATTTTAATCTGCCTAATTTACGTCATCTACATTTGGAGGAAAATCAATTAAACGGCAGTATACCCAATCTTAATCTGCCCAATTTGATCGTACTACATTTACATATCAATCAACTTAGTGGCAATATACCTAATTTTAATCTACCAATGCTAGAAGAACTACGCCTAGATAATAATCAACTCACAGGTGCTATACCTGAGTTTATGCAATTGCCTAAATTAGAGTCTTTTGCTGTTTGTCCTAATAATTTTGTGGGCTTTATTCCAACTTTTCAGTATTGTCATCCCAATAAAACATTTAGTTCTTCCGATTTCGCTTCTTGTGTTGATAGCGACCCAAATTTAATTGTTGTTACGGTGTTTGATATTACCGACCAAAGAGTCACCCTTAACTGGACAGCCGTGCCTGATGTTACGGGTTATGTCATCAAAGGACGTATTGCGGGCGAAGAGGGTTGGCAATTTTTTGATTCGGCTACCAATAGCACAGTATTTGATAATTTGCTGCCTTGTACTAATTATGAATACAAAGTCTGTGGCGTATTTAGTAATAATGGTTATACGACCTTCAGCGAAATGGGAACTTGTATGACAAGAGGTTGTCCTAACGAGACTATTATTATGACTAATGTTTTTATAGCCCAACAAATCGGCAACGCCCTACAAATACAATTCAACACGGATAAAGAAGAAACTGCCACTTTGCAACTGTACAACAGCACGGGACAAATGGTTGAGCAAATGTCTAATGCTGTAAGCATAGGAGAAAACGACATCACCATGCCTTTTAGTGGGCAAGTGACAGCGGGTGTTTATCTGCTTCAAATCCGTACACCTACACAACATCGTACTGCGCGGGTTAGTTTGTTTTAACCCAGCATTTCATTATTCCATACTCCAAAATACAACTCCATCTATCTTTTTTAAACTTAAAAAAATCATTTCCTATGAAACAGATTTCTCTTTTTTTCGTGCCTATTATGGCGTTTTTTCTTACATTCTTCTCCACCAACCTTATGGGGCAGCAATGTTATTTTGCAGACTTGCCGCTTGTTGAGCAACAAAGTCTTACGGATTTGTATACCGCTACCCATGGTAATAATTGGTATTTTAACGACAACTGGGGTAATTATAGTGTACCCATAAGCGAGTGGTGGGGTGTAACCGTAGAAAATTGTTCGGTTGTAACACTATCCTCAAATGGCAATAATCTATCAGGTAGTCTTCCTAATCTTGATATGCCGAATTTGAGAGAGCTATATTTATATAATAATCACATAAGTAGCAATATACCCAATTTTAACCTGCCCAATTTGCAAATAATGATTTTAAGCAACAACCAACTAAGCGGTAGTATACCTGATTTCAATATGCCCAATTTGATAGGCATGGATTTATCTGAAAATCAACTAAGTGGTAGTATACCTGATTTCAATATGCCCAATTTGCAAACTCTACATCTATCTGATAATCAATTAAGCGGAAGTATACCCAATTTTAGTATGCCCAATTTGCAAACTCTACATCTATATGGTAATCAATTAAGCGGAAGTATACCCAATTTTAGTATGCCCAATTTGATAGATCTATTTTTAGGGAACAATTACCTCACAGATACCATTCCCAATTTTAATCTGCCCAATTTGATAGGCATGGATTTAGCCAACAATCAATTAAGCGGTAGCATACCCAATTTTAATCTGCCCAATTTAATAAGTATCGGTTTATACAACAATCAATTAAGCGGCAGCATACCCAATTTTAACCTGCCTAATTTAGAATGGTTATCTTTACATAAAAATCAGTTAAACGGTAGCATACCCAATTTTAACCTGCCCAATTTGCGATATCTTCATTTACACCACAATCAACTGAGTGACAGTATACCCAACTTCAATCTGCCTAATTTGGAACGACTATATTTATATTTCAACCAACTAAGCGGTAGCATACCAAATTTTAATCTACCTAATTTGCGTTACCTTCATTTACATCGCAATGCACTAAGTGGCAGCATACCCAACTTTAATCTGCCTAATTTATACACACTAAGTTTACACAATAACCAACTCACAGGTGCTATACCTGAGTTTACAAACTTACCAAACTTAAACCATTTTACAGCTTGCCCCAATAATTTTGCGGGGGCTATTCCGACTTTTCAATACTGTTCTCCTATCAAAACATTTAGTTCTTCCGATTTTACCGTTTGTGTTAATACTGCCATGCCTACACCACCTACTGTTACAGTGAGCAATATCACCAACCAAAGTGCTACTCTTAGCTGGACAAGCGTACCTGATGCAGTGAGTTACGTTATCAAAGGACGTGTGGTAGGTTCGAGCAATTGGCAAACAATTAACGCGAATGGAACTACCCAAACATTTAGTACATTACAACCCTGTACAACCTATCAATACAAGGTTTGTAGCGTTTTTAGTAATAATGGTTATACAACTTTTAGTGCCGTAGGGAATTTCACTACCACAGGTTGTGGCAATTCGGGTAAAACAACAGACTTGGAAATACCCACAAACCTAACAGCACAACAAATCGGCAATGCTTTGCAAATACAATTCAACACGGATAAAGAAGAAACCGTCACTTTGCAACTGTACAACAGCATGGGGCAAATGGTTGAGCAAACGTCTAACGCTGTAAGCATAGGAGAAAACGACTTCACTATGCCTTTGAATGGGCAAGTGACAGCGGGTGTTTATCTACTCCAAATCCATACACCTACACAACATCGTACTTTGCACGTTAGTTTGTTTTAACCCAGCATTTCATTATTCCATACTCCAAAATACAACTCCATCTATCTTTTTTAAACTTAAAAAAATCATTTCCTATGAAACAGATTTCTATTCTTTTCGTGCCTATTATGGCGTTTTTTCTTACATTCTTCTCCACCAACCTTATGGGGCAATGTTATTTTGCAGACTTGCCGCTTGTTGAGCAGCAAAATCTTACAGCTTTGTACAATGCTACCAATGGCGATAACTGGGATCACAAAGGCAATTGGAACAATCCTAACGTGCCTGTTGGTGATTGGTATGGTGTAGCAGTATCAAATTGTTCAATTATAGGTGTAGCTCTAGCGTTAAATAATCTATCTGGTAGCCTTCCTAATCTTGAGTTCCCTAATTTGCAAAGTCTACATTTAGACCACAATCAACTAAGCGGTAATATACCTAATTTTAATATGCCCAGTTTGAGCTATCTATATTTAAATGACAATCTGTTAAGCGGTAGTATTCCCAATTTTAATACGCCTAGTTTACAATGGTTTAGTTTATCTAACAATCAACTAAGCGGTAGTATTCCCAATTTTAATATGCCCAGTTTACAATGGATTGATTTATCTGCCAATCAACTAAGCGGTAGTATTCCCAATTTTAATATGCCCAGTTTATATTGGTTTAGTTTATCTAACAATCAACTAAGCGGTAGTATACCTAATTTTAATCTGCCCAATTTGGAAAAATTAGTTTTAAATAACAATCAACTAAGTGGTAGTATACCTAATTTTAATCTGCCCAATTTGAGACAACTATATTTAAATGACAATCTGTTAAGCGGTAGTATTCCTAATTTTAATCTGCCCAGTTTGAGATATCTATATTTAAATGACAATCTGTTAAGCGGTAGTATTCCCAATTTTAATCTGCCCAATTTATATTGGTTTAGTTTATCTAACAATCAACTAAGTGGTAGTATACCTAATTTTAATCTACCACAGTTAAACGACCTATATTTAAATAATAATCAATTAAGCGGTAGTATTCCCAATTTTAATCTGCCCAATTTGGAAAAATTAGTTTTAAATAACAATCAACTAAGTGGTGGTATACCTAATTTTAATCTGCCTAATTTGCGTTATCTTCATTTACACCACAATGCACTAAGTGGAAGTATACCTAACTTAAACCTACCAAAGTTGTATGCACTATATTTAAAATCCAACGGGCTTATAGGTGCTATACCCGAATTTACGCAATTACCCAAATTAAAGTATTTTAGTGCTTGCCCTAATAATTTTGTGGGTGCTATTCCAACTTTTCAGTATTGTTCCCCCTACAGAACATTTAGTTCTGCCGATTTTACTTCTTGTGTAGATACTGCTACTCCTGCTCCTCCTACTGTTACGGTGAGCAATATCACCAACCAAAGTGCTACCCTTAGCTGGACAAGCGTACCTGATGCAGTGAGTTATGTTATCAAAGGACGTGTGGCAGGTTCGAGCAATTGGCAAACAATTAACGCGAATGGAACTACCCAAACATTTAGTACATTACAACCCTGTACAACCTATCAATACAAAGTCTGTGGCAGATTTAGCAACAATGGTTATACATCTTTCAGTACTACAGGAAGTTTCACTACCACAGGTTGTGGCAATTCGGGTAAAACGACGGACTTGGAAATGCCCACAAACCTAACAGCCCAACAAATCGGCGATGCTTTGAAAATACAATACACTACCGACACCGAAGAAACTGCCACTTTGCAACTGTACAACAGCATGGGGCAAATGGTTGAGCAAATGTCTAATGTTGTAAGTATGGGAGAAAATGAAATCACCATGCCTTTTAGTGGACAAGTGACAGCGGGTGTTTATCTGCTTCAAATCCATACACCTACACAACATCGTACTTTGCGGGTGAGTTTGTTTTAGTTGGATTACGAATTTGCAAAACAAAAACACCCAAAAATAATACTTGTTCGAGAAGAGATAGCTCATGTAACATTTGGCATTAGCCTGCATGGATAGTAAAATAATACCGCAGCCAAGATGATTCTTGACTGCGGTATATATCATAGACACATCATCGCCATTAGATTCTACTGCCTCATGCTCCGTCCATAATGGGGACATTAATATTGTCCGCTATTCAACAAAACCAATGTACAAGCCTCTTCGGTCAAGACACCCTGTTGTTGAGCGAGGCGCGCCAATTCGTTGTTTTCTGTACCGGGGTTAAAGATGATTCGGCGTGGAGCAAGTTGCATAATATAGTGGTAGTATTCCTTTTGGTGTTCGGGTCGTAGATACATCGTAACAGTATCAACTCCCTCTGCTTTGACCATCGTAGTGTGAATGGATACACCACCCACTTCACCACTCGATTTACCAATTAAAACTATCTCATGTTGATGGGCTAATAGGCTTTTGGCAGCCAAATAAGCATAGCGATAGGGTTTTGTAGAAGCTCCTAAGACCAATGTTTTCATATCTTTGCGGTTTTTTTTGACAAAGATACTATATTTTTCCTAAAATTCCAATACCTTTGCCCGATTTTATAAGTATCCGATGGCAAAGACCGTTTTTCACTGCAAACAATTTAGCCTACACCAAGATCAATGTGCCATGAAAGTCAATACCGATGGACTTTTGTTGGGTGCATGGGCACCAGCCTCTATCCTACCCTGCCGCATTTTGGACGTTGGTACAGGCACGGGGTTAATCGCGCTGATGATGGCACAACGCTTCCCCAAAGCCCGCATCACCGCCATAGAATTAGACCCACTGGCTGCGCAACAAGCCGCCATCAATGTAGCCACTTCACCTTTTGCAGATAAGGTGAAAGTGCAGGCTATTTCGTTGCAGGATTATTTGCTTTTTGCTGCCCAACCGAATAGTTTTGATACCATTGTGAGCAATCCACCTTTTTTTACACGTTCCCTAAAAAGCCCCCACCCAAAGCGCAACTTGGCACGCCATACCGACACTTTGCCTTTGCCTTTCCTGCTCGAAGCCGCCCAAACTTTGCTCAAGCCACATGGACAGTTAGCTCTGGTTTTGCCCATTTCAGAAGCCACCCTTTTGCTCAACAATGCTCCACAATGGCACCTACATCAACTATTATACATACAGGAAAACGAACAAAAAACACCTCACCGCATCTTGCTATCGCTTGGCAAACAAACTCCGCCACAAACGCCACAGCTTAATCTATTAAGTATCAGAGATAGCCAAACTCAATTACACAGCGCCGAATATAGACAACTGACACAAGATTTTCATACCATTTTTTAGTATCCCAATAACTGCTCAAAAACAACAAAGTGACATTTTGCAAACTATTGGGTCAAAAAAAAGCAACTATTTGGCATCGCTGCTTTGCGAATAGATAAAAATAATTCGCAATTACCTCCTAAATTTATGAAAATCTAAAGAAAAACTGCTAACTTTGCACGTTCCTAAGCCATTATTTGGCTTTTTTTAAAAAAAATAAAAAAAAATTTAAAAAAAAATACCTTTTCACACAATAAAAAATAATGACGAGCGTTTATGGAGTGTTTTACGATTAACCCAATAACCCACAAAACATGAAAAATCTTTTTTTATTGTTAGCAACTGTATTGAGTTTTACTTTTTCCTTTTCTTCTTGCACCAATGACGATGATTCGTCCGATGATAATTCTCCAATCAATACTTCGCAATTGACAGGAAATTGGAAAATAACCTTATTTAGTGAAGATGGAGACGACGAAACCTACTATTTTACGAACAACGTATTTGTGTTTAATAGTAATGGTACAGTCACCACAACACACAACGGTAGTACTATCAATGGCACTTGGACAACTGGAACTGATGATAGTCAAAGTAAGTTTATCCTTAACTTTGGCACTACTACTCCTTTTGATGAACTGAACGATGATTGGCATGTTTTGTCTCAAACAGCCACTAAAATCGAGCTGGAAGACGTAAGTGGTGGCAATGGGGGCACCGATATTTTACACTTTACAAAACAATAATCATAGAATCTTCAAGAAAATACATTATTTTCTTGGGTTGATACAATAAAACCTTTTTACAAGCGTTTTACAATTACATCGAAAAATTCTTATTAAAAAACCGAACAAACGCAAATAGACATGAAGAACGTGGTTAGAACCTCTCCGATGCTCCTATTGGCTTTGCTAACTCTCACGATGTTTTCGTGCAAATCCAAAAAAACGGAGCAATCTTCTGCTACTGGCTGGAACTACAATGACCCAAATATGGGAGGCTTTGAAGTTGCCAAAAACAAAGAGCAAAAAACAGGACCCGGTTTAGTGTTGGTACCGGGAGGAACATTCGTTATGGGCAACGTGGAAGAAGACGTAACCTACGAATTTGACAACATTCCTAAACGTGCTTCTGTATCTTCTTTTTACATAGATGAAACAGAAGTTGCCAACGTACACTATCGCGAATACCTACACTGGTTAGGTCGTACATTTGGCGAAACTTATCCACAATTAGTCGAAAAAGCCACACCTGATACCTTAGTCTGGAACGAGGAATTGGCTTATAACGAGCAATTTGTGAAATACTATTTCCGTCACCCCGCTTACAACGACTATCCTGTGGTGGGCGTGAGTTGGTTGCAGGCTAATGAATATTGCAAATGGCGTTCCGACCGTGTGAACGAAAGTATGCTTATTCAAGAAGGTGTTATCGAGTTCAACCCTAACCAATATGGTGCCGACAACTTCAATACAGAAGCATATTTGTTGGGACAATACGAGGCGATGGAGAAAAAAGGTATGCCTAACTTAGACCCCAATGGCGAACCTACGCGTCGTGTTCGTTTTGATGACGGTATCTTATTGCCCGACTATCGCCTTCCTACAGAAGCAGAATGGGAATACGCTGCTTTGGCAGTAGTATCTGCTCCTGATGAAGAACGCTATGATGACCGCCAAATTTATCCTTGGAAAGGCTCATCTGTTCGTAATCCTGAACATGGTAAATGGCAAGGTGATTTGATGGCTAACTTCCGTCGTGGTCAAGGTGACTATGCGGGTATCGCAGGTAACTTGAACGATAAAGCCGAAATCACAGCCCCTGTAAAATCTTATATGCCCAACAATTTTGGTTTGTATAATATGGCAGGTAACGTGAGCGAATGGTGTTTAGATGTTTATCGTCCATTGACCAACTACGATTCAGAAGATTTTAATCCTTTCCGTGGTAACGTCTTCAAAACCGTTGCTAAAGATGCCGAAGGTAATGTTGCCCCCAAAGACAGTTTAGGTCGTATTCAGTACAAAGAATTGGACGAAGACAAAATTGGTAATCGTTCCAACTTCCGTAAATCGAACGTAATCAACTATCGTGATGGTGACGAAGATATTACTGTATATGATGACAAAACAACCCTTATCAGCGACAAATCGCGCGTGGTAAAAGGTGGTTCTTGGAAAGACTTGGCATATTATTTGTCTCCCGGTACACGTCGTTATATGGACGAAGATTTGGCTTCTTCTACTATCGGTTTCCGTTGCGCAATGATTCGCGTAGGTAGCCCCGACGGTAAAGAAATGAAAGGTCCCAAAGTTAAGAAAACCAAAAAACCTTGGTAGATTTTTTCTAACAAGCACAATCAAAAAAGCGGTCTCTGCATAAGAGACCGCTTTTTTATTTTCAACAAACACAACTTTAATTTGCTTCAATACTTCTTTTTCGTTTATTGTACCAATATTTTCACCACTTTTGACCGATTATTTGCCACAATTGTCACAAAATATAAGCCAGAAGCAGGAAAATTGCTACGTAGCAAACTTATTTGTGGTTCATTACTGCGAATATCTTGTTGATACACCAAACCACCTTGAGCATTGTAGACTTGCAATTGTCCTTGCATAACATTGTCGGGCAAATGATATTGTACTGTTGCTTGTTGTTGCAAAATAGTGGGTACAACTTTGAGGTCGAGATGGTTGGGCGTGATGGCATTTTGTCCTACCACATTCTCAAATGCAATGTGTGTATCGCAGCCTTCATAGGTGAGCGAAGTAGAACGCAACATACCACGACCGTGTGTACCAATGTACAACACCTCACAACCTACTGTCCGCATATTTTGCAAACGTACCCGATACACCGGCACGCGTCCAACACCTACATTTTGTTCCGTCCAGCATTGTTGGTTCAGGCTATATGACCACACTCCCAATTCGGTGCCAATAATAAGGTAATAATCAGGATTAGCAGGATTAATAACCACATCATAAACGGGCATTTTGGGCAAATTGTGTTGTAAGGAAACAAA
The DNA here is from genome assembly GCA_016787295.1 of Chitinophagales bacterium. Taxonomy (GTDB): domain Bacteria; phylum Bacteroidota; class Bacteroidia; order Chitinophagales; family UBA2359; genus JAEUUX01. The sequence continues at coordinate 16,541 of JAEUUX010000035.1, read as the reverse complement.
AGTTGGTGTATTGGACATGGCATTTTGGGAGAAAAACACATAGTCGTCATTGCCATAGTTGCCTGCTACCACTACCAATTTATTAGGGTCGCCGCTCTCTACCGCTACACCTGATAAAAAGCGATTTTGGAACATCGGGTCGTTTAAATCTTTTTTGACAAGGATGCTATTGAGGTTGTTGAGGCGCATACATTTACCGTTGGTAGAAGTGGCAAAAACAGTATTACCTGTACTATTGGCACACAAAGAAGCCAATTCACCATTCGTAAAAGTACCAATAATTTTCCATTCAGGGATAATGCTGGTCGTCAAAGGCTCACTAACCATCCAAATACGGCGAGCATTGTCACCTGTAAAAAATTTGGCATCAACCACACCATCACCATTGAAATAGCGTTGTTCGTTTTCCCACAAAAAGAAAGGCGTTATGAAAGGAGCGCCTGCATCGGGCGCACCATCATGGTCTTCGTCTATATTTTCATCAAAAAAAGAAGCAAAACCATCGCCGCCACTCACCGAGCGCGACATATACCCCTCTTGATATTCTGCAAAAACGATGTTGGGATTGATGTGAGAAATTTCGCAATAACCACCGTCACCACCCATCACTTCGCGCGAAGTGGCAATAGAATTGAAGTTATAGTTAATCAATTGTGTGCCATTGTCTTGCGCACCTGCAATAACATTGCCCTCATAACCCGCCGACATCGAATAAAATTGGGTGACATTATAACCTTTATTAACTTCCAAAAAATGTGGTTCATAACTACCTGCATTGTTGGAGCGAAAAATACCACCATCACAGGCAATATAGGCTCTATTGGGTGTGTTGCTATCAAACGTAATACCATGTTTATCGGCATGAACATAGTAGGGATTAGCAGCATTTTCGTCCAAATTGTCTATCTGTGACCAACCTATCTCTCCGTGCCATGCCCACAAAGTAACCCCGCCCAAATAAATATTTTGTGGATTATAGGGATTAACGGCTATCGTCAAGTCATACCAACACTGGCAATAACTGCTACAAGGACTGAAAAAATCATCTCCCTCACCAATTTCTACCCACAATTGTCCACCGTTGCTACTTTGGTATACATGGTCAATACAGCCACTGTTGGTCGTTACCACATATACATAATTGGTATCGGAAGGCGATACTGCTATTTTGCGGCGCGAGCCAGTATAGGGAATATTGCCTGCTAAGTTATTGCTTATATTGACAAAAGATCCACCATTTTCAGACACATAAATACCATTGCTATAGGCTACATACACCTTTCCATTGGGTGCAACCTGAATATCCCATGCCAAAGCCGTACCTGACAAACCTGCGGGACGCTGCCAAGTTAAACCTTTATCGTTCGATACCCACACACCACGCTGGGTAGCTGCATAAAGGCGGTTAGCATTGGTAGGATCAACAGCTAAGGCATTCACAAACGCCCAATCATAGTTATTTGGCTGCGCATCATAATTATTGGGACGTGTCGCTTCCAAAAAATGAAACGTTTGTCCGCCATCAGTAGAACGATACATGCCATATCCCGGCACTTTCGAGGCATCAAGCCCATAAGCATAGCCATTTTCGTAGTATTCGCCTGTCCCAACATAGATCGTACCATCTATGCCCTGCACAATATGGCTAATAGATAATGTTGTCATGGTATCGGAACCTGCATAGCGATGCCAATTCATGCCTACATCGTCGGATATCCAAATACCACCTGCCACACTACCCGCATAAAGACGATTTGTATTGTTGCGGTCAACTAAAAGCGTGCGCGAGCGTCCGCCTACGTTGTTCGGTCCCAAATCCTGCCAAGCCAACGAAGCCACACATGCATCGCGCAACTGTAGTTGTTGGTCAGCAGCTTTTTGGGCGACAAAAACGTCGTTCAAGCTGTAGGTATGATTGTCTTGGTGTTGTTTCATGCGTTGAGCGCGAGCAATGGCTTGGTCAAAACCGCGCTCTCGCTTTTGCGGTGTCGCATTTGGGAAATAATGCTGATAAATGCCCTTCCCAACTACACTTAACAATAATACAGAGGTTGCAAAAAAAATCAATTTCGTAAACAATTGAGTCATACTCATTTAATTTGGATTTTTGATAGTGGTTGCTATTTAGTTAAAGTTTTGATTTGAATGCAAAAGTAGTATAAATTTTGAACAATTGTGATATACTACCTCAAAAAGCATTCATTTTTTTATGCAAATAAGTTTTAGCCATTGAAGTGGGCATGGTATTTGCACAAAACAACCACATTAGTCTATAAAAATATCAAGCATCACACACACATCATTAAGTATTTTTTCCAAACACCAGCAACATAATGATAAGCACCATTTGTAAATTTCCCTCAAAAGTCGTACCTTGCAGCCCAAAATCGATACTATGTGTGCCATTATACGTTCAAAAATTAATCCTAAATCAGCTACCTACCAAGACAACTTGGTACAAATGACCACTATGGTAGAACGCTTGCGCGAAACTTTGCAAAAATCACTTTACCAAGGCGAGGAAAAACACATTGCAAAAGCTCGAAAACAAGACAAACTATTGGCGCGTGAACGGATAGAACTTTTGTTAGACCCCGATTCACCATTCCTCGAACTGATGCCCTTAGCGGGTTTGAATCAAGGCGGTTTTGGAGCCGGCGGCACCATCGTTTGCGGCATCGGTCTTGTCGAAGGACGTTTGTGTGCGGTTTCTGCTAATGTTGGCACCAACAAAGGCGGTGCTATAGACTATTTTACCCTGCAAAAAGCCCTGCGCATGGGACAAATTGCCGCCGAAAACGATTTGCCAATGATTAACCTCGTGGAATCGGCTGGAGCTAACCTTCCCGAACAAGCCAAAATTTTTATTCAAGGTGGCGTTAATTTTCGCGAAATAACGCGCCGTTCTAAACAAGGTATTCCAAGCATTTCCATTGTCTTTGGTAACAGCACTGCTGGTGGCGCTTATATTCCCGGCATGTCCGATTATATCATTATGGTCAAAGAACGCGCCAAAGTGTTTTTGGCAGGACCACCTTTGGTCAAAATGGCAACGAACGAAATTGTCGACGACGAAACACTCGGAGGAGCTGATATGCACAGCAAAATATCGGGTGTGTCCGACTACTTAGCTCCCGACGAAAGGTCTGCCATAGAAAAAGCACGCGAAATTGTTCGCCATTTCCGCCCTGCTAATCCGCACCAAAACCCTGTTGACATCTCCTTCGCCGAACCTTTATATCATATAGAAGAACTATTGGGCATTGTGTCGGCAGATGTTCGCAAACCTTTCGATGCGCGCGAAGTCATTGCACGCATTGTCGACGGTTCCGAATTTTCAGAATTTAAACCCGATTACGGCACAACTTTGGTGTGTGGCTATGCACATATCCACGGCTATCCCGTAGGTATTTTGGCAAACAACGGTGTTTTGTTTTCCGATTCGTCCAACAAAGGCGCACACTTCATTCAACTGTGCAACCGCAATAACAAACCTATCATCTATTTGCAGAATATTACAGGTTTTATGGTGGGCAAACAGTATGAACAAGAGGGAATCATTAAACATGGCGCAAAACTCATCAATGCCGTTTCGAATAGCGAAGTGCCAGCCATTACCATAATGATGGGCGCTTCGTATGGAGCAGGCAACTATGGCATGAGTGGTCGAGCCTACGAACCGCGCTTCTTGTTCAGCTATCCAAACCACCAAATAGCCGTCATGGGTCCCGAACAATTAGCAGGTGTCATGGAATTGGTACAGCGCGAAAGTGCCAATAAAATGGGCGTGACCGTAGACGAAGAGCAAGCTCGCCAAATGCGCGAATACATGATAAAAGAAGTGCAAAAAGAATCGAATGCCTATCATGCCACCGCCCAAATTTGGGACGACGGTATTATAGACCCGCGCGAAACCCGCAATGTATTGGCTTTTTGTTTAGCAACAGTCAATAATACACCTATTCAGAGCGACAACCGCTATGGTGTGTTCCGAATGTAATTTTTTTATCGCAGCAATATTCTTACTAAAGAAAACGGTCTGGAAATGACTCCCAGACCGTTTTCTTTAGTAAGAGAATATAATCAAGACCCAAACTGTTTGTTTTCCAAAAACAGGAAGATTTATTGTTTATAAAACCATTATTTCACTCGATATACAATAGCCTCGACAGGGTCAAAAACCTATGTCGAGGCTATTGTTTTGTAACTATGCTACTATGCAAAAATGACTATCATCTTGCTTTAGCGCACCAAAGTAACATTACCTTTAAAGAACTCGCGCTTGCCATCGATAAAAGTAACAGTGGCATAATAGACAAACACATTGATTTCCATGACTTTACCCTTATAAGTACCGTCCCAGTTCAAAGTGCTATTCCCTTGTCCTTCATACATTTTTTGTCCCCAACGGTCATATATTGCCAATTCTACTTCGCTAATATTACGTCCGAATATTTGGAATTGGTCGTTTTGGGAGTCACCATTGGGTGAAAACGCACTTGGGATAATGACCAAATTTTCATAATATACACCAATGGCTTGTTGCGCCGTAGCTGTGCAACCAAAACTATCTGTCACCGTCACGGTATATAGGGTTTCGTTGGTAGGGCTAACGCTAATGTTCGAACAGGTGACGTTGGCACAAGTTGAATCAGATACCGACCAAACATAGTTCACACTACCACCCGAACTCGATGTGCCAATAGCCTGCAATAGTGCCGCATTGCCAAACAAAACAGAATCGGGATTCGCCGTAATGTTTGCTGTTGCCGATGATACAATAAGCGTATTAGATACATTGTTTTCACAACCATTAACATCAACAACCTCCAAGTTTATCACTTTTGTACCGTTGGTCGTATAGCTGATAGGAATAGGTTGCGCAACGTTTTGGCTACCTGCTTCCCCAAAATCCCAAGTATATTCCACTACAGAACTGCCTGTATAGGTCGGAGCAAAGGGTTCAGCAATACACACACCTTCGGGCAAAGTAAACAAAGGCGCTGGTAACGGAACGATATTGACAACTACCATTGTGTCATAGAAGCACCCATTAGCGGGATTAATGTATTCATATAAAATCGTATGCTCCCCTACACCCTGTTCGTTAGTATCAAAACTACTGCCAACAATTTCGCTACCATCGATGCTAAAGGTTCCACCATTAGGAACAAAATCGAGGTTTACTGTACCAAAGTCTATGCAATAAGTATCATCGAGGTTGTTAATAGTAAAACTTGCTTCAGGACAAACAAACACATCGGTCGTACAGGTTTGGGTAGCTTCGGGGCTATTCCCACAATCATTCGTACCTATTGCAACGACACTAATCGTCACGGTTTGTCCTTGTGAGAGACCGTCCACAATGGTAGTTGTACCTGCAATTGTTTGGGCTGGCTCATTGTTGATGCTCACCAAATATTCCGTAACACCTGCCACAGCATTCCAACTGAAGGTAACTGAAGTGTATGTTGTTTCTGTGCAAGTGATAACCGTAGCTATCGGCGGAGCATTTACCGTTACTGCAAAATCGTCTGTACCTGTGCAACCATTCGCATCAGTCACTGTAACACTGTAGCTACCAGCAACTGAAACACTAATAGTAGGGGTATTCATTGCATTTGACCAAGTATAACTACTATAGTTACCTGCTGACAATGTGCTACTTTCGCCCACACAAATCACAGAAGCTCCATCTATGGTTGGCAAGGGGTTAGGATTAGCCGTAAATACAAAGTTATCAGTACCCGTACAACCATTCGTATCTGTCACTGTGACGGTATACGTATTGCTTTGCGTAACAATAACTGTTGCATTGCTACCCAAACCATTTGACCAAGTATAAGCGTTATAAGCACCTGCATCTAACACAGAGTTTTGTCCTGCACATACAGCATCATCGCCCGTTATGGTCGGTGTGGGGTTAGGGTTTTCTGTTACTACAAAACTATCTGTACCCGTGCAACCGTTGCTATCCGTCACCGTTACACTATACGTACCACCTCCCACATTAATAGTAGCGGAATTGGCAACATTGTTCCACACATAGCTACTATAGCTTCCTGCGTTCAAAGTGGAACTTTGACCGGCGCAGATGGCATCATCTCCCGTAATGGTAGGGATAGGATTATTGTTTTGAGTCACTACAAAAGTATCTGTACCCGTACAACCATTGTCAGTTACGGTTACAGTATACGTACCTCCTATCGCATTAATGCTGGCACTATTCTCTCCGCTACTCCAACTATAGGTCGCAAAACCGTTGAGGCTCAATACGCTAATTTGACCTGCACATATTGCATCGTCACCGCCTATAGTGGGTGTTGGATTGGGATTAGCGGTAAATGTAAAGCTATCTGTTCCTGTACAAGTATTCGTATCTGTCACTGTGACGGTATAGGTATTGCTTTGCGTAACGGTTGCTGTAGCATTGCTACCCAAACCATTTGACCAAGTATAACTGCTATAATTACCTGCGCTCAAAGTGGAGTTTTGTCCCACGCATACGGCATCATCGCCTGTAATGTTGGGCGTGGGATTGGGGTTTTCGGTCACTACAAACGTATCGATACCTGTACAACCATTATTGTCTGTTACGGTCACAGTGTAAGTACCACCTCCCACGTTGATAGTGGCAGTAGTGGCAGTGTTTGACCATGTATAATTGCTATAATTACCGGCATTGAGCATTGAGCTTTGCCCTGCGCATATTGCATCATCACCTGTAATATTAGGTGTCGGGTTAGGGTTTTCTACCACCGTAAAGCTATCTGTTCCTGAACAGCCCCCTGCATCAGATACCGTAACGCTATATGTACCTGCGCCAACGGTTATGGTAGCCGTGTTAGCACCATTGCTCCAAGTGTAGTTGGGGAAGATCCCTGCGTCGATAATGGTCGTATTACCTGTACAGATATTAGGTGTACCCACAATACTGGGGCTTAACTGATTGGTAACGGTGATGACAACGGTGGCAGTGGCAGTACAAGCATTGGAATCGGTGACGGTGAGGGTATACGTACCACCATTTGTAACGGTAATATTAGCCGTATTTTCACCCGTAGACCAACTATAGCTTGCGAAGTTACCACCACTCAATACCGAACTACCATTGGCGCAAAAAGTGGTGCTGCCATTGATGGTCGGTTGTGGAGCTGGGTTTTGTGTCACTACATAATCATCGGTACCCGTACAGCCATTGTTGTCTGTGACCGTGATGCTATACGTTCCGCCACCTACAGTAATGCTCGCGCTATTGCTATTGTTGAAACTCCAGCTATAAGCCGCATAAGATTGCGCGGTAGATAAATTGCTCGTTTCGTTATAACAAATCGTATTGTCACCTATAATATTGGGTGTTGGAGGGGTGTTGGCAACTACTGTAAAAATAGTAGTGCCTGTACAACCATTTTGATTCGTAACGGTCACGGTATAAGTTCCGCCGCCTACATTGATGCTCTGCGTATTGTCACCGCTGCTCCATGCGTAGGAAGTATAGCTTTGCGTGGTGGACAAGGTGCTGGTTTCGTTGGGACAAATGCTATTGTCACCTGTAATAGTTGGTGTTGGATTGGGATTTTCGGTCACGCTATAGGTAGCGGTACCCACACAGCCTTGCAAATCTGTTACCGTCACAGTGTATGTACCTGTATTGCTAACCGTTGTGGTAGGTGTGTTGACGGCGTTGCTCCATGCGTAAGTATTAAAAGGGGTGGTGGTAGACAGCACGCTGTTCTGTCCGTCGCAAAAAGCTGTGTTACCCGTTATGCTTGGCGATAGATTGGCGTTTTGTGTAACACTTATCGAAGCTGTAGCAGTACACAAATTGATGTTGGTGACGGTTACAGTATAAGTACCGGTAAAGTTGGTGGTAATGCTGGGAGATACAGCGCCAGTAGACCACAAATAGTTGGTAAACGCACCACCTGTTGCGCTCAATGTGGTGGATATGCAAAAGGTCGTATTACCCGTAATCACCGGTGTAAGCACCACTCCCTCGATAGTCACAGCACCTTCACCCGTACAGCCATTATCGTCACTCACAGTCACGGTATAGGTGCCGGGAATGGTAGAGGTAATGTTTTGTATCGTATCGCCTGTATTCCACAAGTAGGAGGTATATTCTTGTACCAAATCAATATAGGCAGTATCATTCGCACACAAATATGGTTCAGCAGTCACCGTAGCGGGCAATGTGGGTACTACATCTACATTTACATTAGCCGAGCCTGTGCAACCGAGCGCATCAGTCACCGTTACCGCATACATATCAGGTTCATTCACGTTGATGGTATTGCTATTACTACCCGTAGACCATTCATAACTGCTAAAGCCTGCTGCCACGCTCAAATCTGTGTCATTACCATTGCACAATAAGGTACTGCCTTCGATGGTTGGTATTAATACAATTTCGGCAACAGATACTTGGGTGTTATTTGTACAACCAAACTGATCGGTAACCGTAACGCTATAATCTCCACCTACAAAAGCATTAATGACTTGGCTAATCTCAAAGTTTGACCAACTATATTGCGCATAACCGCTGGGTGTGGCTGTGAGTTGGGAGAAGCCGCCCGCACAAAAGCCCGTAGCTCCTTCTATAACAATAATTGGTATTGGATTAATGACAAGGTTGGTTTCGGTGGTGGCAGAACAACCCGCTGCATTGGTCACGGTTACTATATAGGTGCCGCCAACACTGGTGTTAATGCTGGCAGTATTGCTGCCGTCTGACCATTGATATTGTGTGAAATTACCGCCTACTATAGTTAAGTTGGCAGAAGCCCCTTCACAAATACCGGTGGGACCATCTATGGAAGGCGTAAGTGGTGGATTCACAACGACTTGTATAGAGGCTGTTTGTGTACAACCACCATTGCTTGTTACTGTTACTGTATAGGTGTCGGTGGTATTGACTGTAGCCAATTGTATTTGTGCGCCATTGCTCCAATTATACGCTATGTAACCAGCGCCAGCGTCTAAGGTGCTTTGTTCACCGTCGCACAGTTGGGTGTCGCCGATGATAGTTGTCGGTGGATTTGGATTAATTACTAATGTTTTGGAGGCTGTTCCGCTACAACCTATGGCATCGGTCACAGTGACGGTATAGGTGCCGCTCGCCGTAATATCTATGCTTGCAGTATTAGCACTATTGCTCCAGCTATAAGTAGCAAAGCCGCTCACAGCGAAAGTAGCTGTTTCGCCTTCACACACTTGGTCGGGACCATCGATGCTGGGTGTAGGCAGCGGATTAATTTGTAGTGTGGTTTCGGTAGTAGCTGTACAACCAGATGCGTCAGTCACCGTTACACCATAGTTACCCGAAATATCTGTATCTATAGTGGTAGTGGTAGCACCGTTTGACCATAAATATGACAGTCCGCCATTAGCCGTTAAAGTGGTACTTTCGCCTTGACAGAGTTCGGTATCTCCTGTAATACTTGGGGAAGGAGGGGGCAATACATTGACAGTAGTGCTGGCAGTGGCTGTACAACCATTATTTGTCACAGTAACAATATAGGTGGCATTGGTTGTAATATTATTAATGGTAGGATTTTGTAGGGACTCGTTAGTGGCATCAATACCATTACCACTCCACAAATAGCTCGTACCACCGCTGGCATTGAGGTTGGCAGTTCCATCATTACACACAGGACCATCGTTGGAGGCATTGGGTTGTGGAATAGGATTGATGACTAAGGTGAGGGTGGTGGTAGCGGGCGAACACAATAGCCCTGCGCCATCGGGGTCGTCTGTTGTTGCGGTGATGGTGATGCTACCCGTCTCGTTGGCAGCAGGCGTATAGCTAACAGTAGTACCTGTTCCACCATTGGAGAAAGTACCGCTGCCCGAACTTGTCCAAGTAACGGTAGTAGCGCCGCCGCCTATGGTGGCTGTAATATCAAAACTTGTCGCTGCGCAAATCTGCCCGCCGCCCGACGTGCTAACGGTTGGAGGATTGGGGCAGGCACAGTCGCTCACGTTCACACTGACCTGTGCAGTGGCTGTGCAACCTTCGGGGCTTGTGACGGTGACGGTATACGTTCCGCTCATACCTGCCACAGCATTCGGGATAGCTGGGTTTTGTTGGTTGGCAGTAACTGGCGTGATGCCCGCACCCTGCCAAACGTAGGTGCCGCCCCCTGATGCCGTAAGCGAAATAATACCACCCGAACAAACATTACCCCCACCGCTTGCCGAAGCTGCGGGAGGTGCATTGACGGTAACAGTAGTTTGGGCAGTGGCAGTACAGCCTTGCGGCGATGTGACCGTAACAATGTATACGGTATTACTATTGGGCGAAACGTTGATGCTATTGGTGGCTTGTCCCGAACTCCACAGATAAGTGCCACCACCCATTGCCACCAAAGTGGTATTAGCTCCCGCACAAATGGCATTGTTGCCGCTGATACTTGGCGAAGGCAGTGGATTGGCGGTCACGCTGTACTGGGCAGTCCCTGTACAGCCTGCTGCATTGGAGACGGTGACAGTATAGGTGCCGGTATTGCTAACGCTAATGCTCTGGCTATTACCACCATTTGACCAAGTATAGCTATTAAATCCGTTGGAGGCAGTGATAGTGGTCGAACTACCCTGACAGAATGTTGGCGTACCACTAATCGAGGGCGAAGGATTGGGATTGACACTCACACTAACGGAGGCTGTACCTGTACAACCGCTGGCGCTCGATACGGTAACGGTATAGGTGCCTGCTCCGCCGACTGATATGCTTTGTCCATTCATGCCATTTGACCAAGAATAAGTACTAAAGCCCGCATTGGCAGATAGTATTGTGTTAGTGCCTTGGCAGATAGCCGTTGTGCCGCTGATGCTTGGGCTAAGGTTGGCAGCTACCGTGACAATGGTGGTTGCCGTTGCGGTGCAGCCGTTGGCACCCGTCACAGTCACCGTATAGGTATTCGCACTATTGACAGATATGCTCGTCGCTGCGCTGCCCGTACTCCATTGGTAGGTACCGCCACCTGTGGCAGTGAGCGTGGTGGCTTGCCCGTTACAAATGGTAGTATTGCCATTGATAGCAGCATTGGCAAGACCCGCCACATTGACACGCACCGTATCGCTTACTGTTAAAGTGTTACCATTACATTTGGTATAGGTGATTTGCGCAATATAGTTGGTGGTTTGGGTAGGACATACGTTAATCGAAGCACCATTACCTACCGTAGCGCCATTAGCCGTCCAGGTAATGGCATAAGCAGGCGTACCCGTCGGAATAAACCTTTTACCTTCGTTAGAGGTAGACCATTGGGAGTTATTATTACGCCCCGGTACAATTCGAGCTACAGTTCCCGCTGCGTTTTGGATACCGTGTATTGCTTGACCACCATTCCACGAACCACAAATAGGTTTGTTCTGAATGTAGGTATCTATAGCGTTGCTCGTTTCATGCAATACGATTTGTTGCGTGGCTAATTGACTGTTACACGCACCACTATACATCGGAACGTTGCGCCAAGTAATGACCATCTTACGGCAGGGCGCCGAACCTTCTAAGTGCCATCTTATACGGTTAGGGTCAAAGCCGACACTTGGGTCTATGTCATGAAAGGGGGCGCAAATAACATTGGTAAACGGATTACCACTCATCGTGGGTGACGGCAAGCCGTTGTTAATGGGCCAAACACAATAAGTATTGGCGTAATTGGTGTTGAAAGTAATGACACCGTTGGCTCCAATAACCAATTGATTGTATACAGACCCGTAGAAGCAGAAAGAAAAAGGCATATTCACTACTCCCGACCAAATATCATCTAAGTCTACGATAACATTTGTTGCTGTAGGCGAATTGAAAGGATAAGGGGCATAAGCAATATCTTGTATCTGGTAGTTAGATGTGTTATTGATTTCGGCAAAATCAGCCGTCAAGGTCACACATCCCGCAGCGCAGTTGCTTTGGTCGGGTCCTGCATTGATGAATGGGCAGAGGTCTGCATCGGTGTAGGGAGGGAGAGCCGCAATGGGAGGAGTGGGATTGGGGCGTGCGCCAAAGGGTAACGCAAAAAGCCGATGAAAGGCATTGGGGTGTGCGTCTAAGGTCGGCACAAAAGGCAGGGATAAAATTGCGAAGCAAAGTAGAATTTTTTTCATGTGCAAAAGGTTTTTTTTAATAGTGGTAATAAAAATTTAAGTGGTTTATAACTCATTACGTGTAATGACCTATCCTATAAGAAACAGTGTTATTCGGGTTTGTAAATACCGTAGTCTATGGGATACTGTGTACAAGCAGTGATTTTCAGGTAATAAGAAGCAGCCGGTATGGTGTCGTAGTGCGGTTTATAGAAATTGAAGAAATACTGTTGGTCGAGCATAAGACTATCTTCTAACAGAGTCAAGTAGTTTTTCTTAGTGTTAATATCTAATAGTTCAACGCGAACAGGTGTCTTGGTGCCGAGCGGGCAAGTTCCTATGTTTCGTAAACTAAATTCCACTTTAATGGTATCAGTAAATTGAAAAGTATAGTATTCTGACTGCATAAATGCTTGGCAAGTACAAGGGCTATCAGGAGCAAGTGTTACTTCTGCGCTGACAGTTGTTTGACACCAGAATTCATCTGTTATTGTTAGCGTATACACACCTGGACACAATTTATTACCGTTAAAATAATGATCAGCGGTTTCATTGCTCCACTGAAATCCATGGTGCCTAGTTCCGCCTACCATAGTTAGGTGCATACTGCCATTACAATAGTCGGGATGAGTAGCTATAGAGGGTATGCCAGTGAGTTGCGCATTTATTACTCTATGCATTGTTTTGGGTATAGTCACAGGATATTGTGTGAATATACGATAGCCTTTGTAGTAAATATCTATGAAATAATTGCCACTGGGTAGCCATATATCATCTAAATAAGGTGTCTTATGGTGCTTAGGTGGATTATTGGTAGCAGAAATTTTGTAGCGAAGAAAGGTATAGCAATCTATTGCTGCCCTTATATGGGCATGACCAACTTGTTCCCTCCCATTACACCCGACTGCAGCCCCATCTATCAAAGAGGCTAAATTACAATTTTTGAGCGGAGGCATCTTATCCGCTCCGCAAGGAATGCCAAACTCATTGCCATCGCGTATCAAAACAAAGTCATAGGATACTGTTCTGTTGTATTTAATGGTTTTATTAGCCACCATAATCTCTAATCTATTTGAACCACCAGACTCATACACTTCGGATAAGGGATAGTTAGCATCCAAATCGAGGTATATTGGCACTGCAATGGGTTTTCCGCACGAGCGTATACGAGACGTGTCGGTATGAGAAAAGTTGTAATAACTATACTTAATATGGATATACATATCGTCTTGGTCTTGGTCATATATCCAAACTGTATCGACGAATAGTTTTTTATGTTGGTCGTATAAGTCTTCCAACTCCTTCACACAAATATAGCGCACCGATTCCTTGGTAGCTTTGATTTCGGGATATGTTTTGTAGGTGGAGACGATGGGCGGAAGGCTATCCTGTGCATTTGTAGGAGAAGAAAATGGAGCGATAAATGCTATGGTCTCAATGGTAGCTGGTGCTATATTAGCCCAAAGCATAAAGGACTGTCCATATACAAAGAGGGCTATGAGACTGCAAAAGGCTATCAAGCACCCTAATATGTTTGTTTTCATAAGCAAAGCAGCGGTGTTGGCAGGTGGAATAAGGGGTATTGGATAGGTGGTGCGGTGTATAAACGTATGGCAATGTATTTTATTGCGCTACATTTTCAAAAAATCTACCAATGCGTCCCAGTATTCGGCATGGTTGGGGGTTTGTTGCCACAAAGCGCGGGCGCCATGTATGCCTTCGCCGCTGGGAATAAACTGAACTTTGGTGCGAGAACAGGCAAAGTTAAATAAGGTTTTGCACGCTTCTGCCTCCGATTTGGAGGACGTAATAAATAGAGGTTTTTTTAATTGGCGTACATATTGGGACAAATAAGTATCGCTTTGCTCCGAGAAATACTCTCCGGGGCTAAACGCAATAACGCTTTTCACTTTGGGCGAGCTGGCTCCGATTTTCATGGCAAGGGAGGCAGAATAGGAGCTACCTAATAAGACGACAGATTTATGATAAAGGTTGCATATAGTATCTATAGCTGCCAAAATATCTTGTTCGGCAGACAAATAGTCGGTAGGCTTGTTGGCTTTCTGGGCGGCAATAGCGGTGGGGTTGTTGCCTCCTAATTTTTTGCCACCTGAACGTTGGTCAATGGCGAGGCAGTTATATCCCAATTCGTTGAGGCGAGGCGCAATGGTGCTGTATTCGTCTTTGCTTGAGCCAGCTTGGTGGCACAACAATATAATGGGTAAATCGGGTGCAATGTGGTATAGTGTGCCTGTGATGGGCAGGCTATCTTTGGACAAAAAATTAAATGTGTGCTGTCCAGCAGTAATGCTAATGGAATCGTTCAACAATAGTGGTGCGGGTGTTCGTGAGGTGTTGGTGTTGGAACGGCAAGCAACGAGCAAGAGCAGAAGCGGAAATACGGATAGGTAATACATAGCTTGAGAAATTTTAGGTGGAAAGAGAGGGTTTTTTAATTGTTAATTATCAATTGTTAATTGTTAATGCTTTTTTTGGGGGTGTAGGGTTTGCGTTGTGTGGAATGTTGTTTGGGTGAATGAAACATAGCCCGCGCATTGTGTGGAATGTTGTTTGGGTGAATGAAACATAACCCGCGCATTATGTGGAATGTTGTTTTTGTTGGCAGACAGTATTATTATCGCATTGCTAACCCCAACGGGGTGACAAGTTTATAGCCACCGACAATTATCCCATTATTTTATAAAACCCTGAAAGGGTGACATTAACATTGTTGTGTGATGAAGAGGGGTTTTTAATTGTTAATGGTTAATTGTTAATTGTTAATTGTTAATTGTTTTTTTTGGAGGTGTGGGGTTTGTGTTGTGTGGAATATTGTTTGGGTGAATGAAAAATAGCCCGCGCATTGTGTGGAATGTTGTTTTTGTTGGCAGACAGTATTATTATCGCATTGCTAACCCCAACGGGGTGACAAGTTTATAGCCATCAGCCATTGTCCCATCATTTTATAAAACCCTGAAAGGGTGATATTAACATTGTTGTGTGATGAAAAGGGGGTTTTTAATTGTTAATTGTTAATGGTTAATTGTTAATTGTTTTTTTTGGAGGTGTGGGGTTTGTGTTGTGCGGAATGTTGTTTGGATGAATGAAACATAGCCCGCGCATTATGTGGAATATTGTTTGGGTGAATGAAAGGTATGTTGGGCATTATGTGAAATGTTATTTGGGTGAATGAAACATAGCCCGCGCATTATGTGGAATGTTGTTTTTGTTGGCAAACAATATTATTATCGCATTGCTAACCCCAACGGGGTGATAAGTTTATAGCCACCGACAATTATCCTATTATTTTATAAAACCCTGAAAGGGTGATATTAACATTGTTGTGTGATGAAAAGGGGTTTTTTAATTGTTAATTGTTAATGGTTAATGGTTAATTGTTTTTTTTGGAGGTGTGGGGTTTGTGTTGTGTGGAATATTGTTTGGGTGAATGAAACGTAGCCTGCTCATTATGTGGAATGTTGTTTTTGTTGGCAACCAATATTATTATCGCATTGCTAACCCCAACGGGGTGACAAGTTTATAGCCACCGACAATTATCCTATTATTTTATAAAACCCTGAAAGGGTGATATTAGCATTGTTGTGTGATGAAAAGGGGTTTTTTAATTGTTAATTGTCAATTGTTAATTGTTAATTGTTTTTTTGGGGGTGTGGGGTTTGTGTTGTGCGGAATGTTGTTTGGGTGAATGAAACATAGCCCGCGCATTATGTGGAATATTGTTTGGGTGAATGAAAGGTATCCCGCGCATTGTGTGGAATATTGTTTGGGTGAATGAAACGTAGCCTGCTCATTATGTGGAATGTTGTTTTTGTTGGCAACCAATATTATTATCGCATTGCTAACCCCAACGGGGTGACAAGTTTGTAGCCATCAGCCATTGTCCCATCATTTTATAAAACCCTGAAAGGGTGACATTAACATTGTTGTGTGATGAAGAGGGGTTTTTTAATTGTTAATTGTTAATTGTCAATTGTTAATTGTTTTTTGGGGGTGTGGGGTTTGTGTTGTGCGGAATGTTGTTTGGGTGAATGAAAGGTATGTTGGGCGTTGTGTGGAATGTTATTTGGGTGAATGAAAGGTATGTTGGGCATTGTGTGGAATGTTGTTTTTGCCCCAAAAATAATGGTCAATATTTTGTTGTGGTGGATTGGTGGGTGGTGGATTGGTGTCACCCTTTCAGGGTTTAGGCGATTTTTCTTTGTATACCTTTTCTATAAACTTGTCACCCTTTCAGGACTTTTTTTAATTGTTAATTGTTAATGGTTAATTGTTAATTGTTTTTTTGTTGGGGGTGGGGATTTTACACTGTGCGAAACCCTATTATTGTTAACCAAATGCCCTCCACACACTGTGCGAAACCCTATTATTGTTAACCAAATGCCCTCCACACACTGTGCGAAACCCTATTATTGTTAACCAAATGGCCTCCACAC
>JAEUUX010000031.1 GCA_016787295.1 Chitinophagales bacterium | reverse complement strand
TATCGACCAAAAAACCTACAAATCATTAACTAATTAAAAAAATACAAGTATCATGAAATTATCATTCGTAAAACAACTCACACTCGTAGTCGTCTTATTAGCGGGCATTGCCACACTAAACTCTTGTCACAGAGGTTATGGCTGCCCAGGACACATCACACAAGTTGAGCAACCCACAGAAGAAACCTGCTAAACCTTATGCTAACATGGAAATCCCTTACGGATATGGCACAAGTTGACACTATCCGCGAAGAAGAATCGTATCACGTACCTTGTCTTATTTTTAAGCATAGCACACGTTGTTCTATCAGCACAACTGCCAAAGCACGTTTAGAACGAACTTGGCAGTTAGCACCCCACCATGTCCATACCTACTATTTAGATTTGCTGAACCACCGTCCAATATCTAACCATATTGTCGAAACCTTTGGCGTGCAGCACGAGTCACCACAAGTCCTGCTTATCATCAAAGGCGAATGTGTTTATGACGAATCGCACAACGCCATTTCTGCCAATGATATTTTGACCGAAGTGCAGCAAAACAATTAAGCAAAAACAACCCAAAAACAGCGACAAGTATCCTTTTTTTGATATTTGTCGCTTATTTTTTACGCCTGATTGTTGGCATGACAACGAAAAATACTTACCTTTGCAAAAAAAATAACAGCGATGTCAGAAATCAATACCCCCGAAGAAATAAAAAACAAAATCAAAGTGCTTCGTTTTAAGCACACCAAAGCCCCGCGCGATATGGCTGTTTGCAACGAATTGGCTTTTTTATCCTATTTAGTTGGTGACGGAAAAAGCGCGGAAAAGTATTGGCGAAAAATACTAGAATTGGGCAACGACGACCCGTATGTCCATGCCAACCTCGGAACAGTATTGTGCGAAAGTGGCAAACTCTCCGAAGCCCAAAAACACTACCTCGTCGCCCTAAAAAAGATACCCACAGACATTACCCTCCACAACAACTTAGCCGCTTTGCTATGCGACACCAATCGCCACGACGAAGCCGAAACCTACCATAGAAAAGCCCTCGAACTCCAACCCAACGACCCACAAAACCTATACCATTTAGCAGCCCTGCTCATTAACCGACAAAAACTCGAAGAAGCAGAGCAACTACTTCGCAAAATAACCCAAATAGACCCTAAGTTTATAGAATCCTTTATTTTCTTGGCACGACTACTTGCCGACACCCAACGCCCCGACGAAGCACTACAAACCTACAAACAAGCCATTAGCCTCAACACACAAAACGCCTCTTTATATCACGAAATCGGTTTTTACCTCCACCGCCTTGGCAAATACGAAGAAGCCCGAAGCAACTATAATAAAGCCATTTATTATTTTCCTCACGAAGCCATCTATTTTTATGATTTAGGCAACACCCTCGTTGCCCTAAAACTCTACGAAGAAGCCGAAACAAACTACCGAAAAACTCTACAACTCAATCCCAAATGCTACAACGCAGCCTATCATTTAGGACAATTACACCTCCTGAGAGGAAGTCTTCATACCGCCATCGAACACTTTTCATCAGTCATACACCAAGCACCCAAACACTATTTAGCCTACAACTATTTGGCTACAATATACCTAAAACTACCCCAACCACAAACTCAAAATGCCATACAACTGCTCCAAATTGCGTGCGAATTACAACCCGATTTCGAACCCGCTCGCAAAAATTTAGCCTTTGCACAACGCCTAAAAGAGCAAGAAGACTAAACATGGAGAATACTCAATAAAATGCATATTCTCCCAAATAAAATATGTAAGTCCCTGATAATCACAGAATTATAGCTGTTTTTTTTGTTGCTTTTTATGTGGGCGTTTCCCTGCGGGTCGGGCTGCTACGGGCTTCGCTACCGCTGCGGTACTTCGCAAGCTACGTACTACCCCTACGCATCCCTAACGCGGGCTACCGCCACTCCAACAACAAACACACCCGATATACAATACAAAACGGTCAATGCCTCGCAGCATTGACCGTTATTGCATTTACATAATTTAATTAACACCTTTATTCAAAAACATTGACAATAAAGAGGTAATCACTACCTCATAAAATTTATTAAAAAAATCGTGGAGTATGCACACGCACACCTTTTTGTTTCATATCAAATGTTAAGCTAACTTCGTGCGAACCGTTTGTAAATTGACGCAACTGCGTAATTGTAAAATCATACGCATAACCAATTTTCCAACCATCTTTTTGGAATGCAACAATAGCATTTGCCGACTCAGAGTCTATAACCAACGTCTGACCATCTGCATCTTTTGAACCAATAGGTGTGCGATAAGAACCGCCTATCCAAATCATATCTTTAATCAACACCAAACCGCTCAAATCTACTTGCAAAGGAGCATTCACAGGCACGGCTTTGACCAACACTGATGGACGAAATTTGAACATACCTTGACCCAAGATAGCACCCGCCATAAAGTTATAATGACGGAATTGGTGCGCCACAACTGCCACTGTATTGTCAGAGCGTAAATTGTTGTTCAAGAGGTGCGGTGCCGAAAAGCCTATATAGAATTTGCGTGGATTATAGTAATATAGACCCAAACCAAAATTGGGCAACGTTTTGCGCAAATTGCCTTGATTAAAAGATGGGTCAATCGTCACATTTTCCATTTCACCGTTCGTGTGCAATTGCGAATCATCTGTTGATAAATAATTCAAACCACCACTAATACCCATTGACAAACGACTTTCTCCCAAAATAAATTTATAGGAATAAGTTGCAAAAGCGCCCATTGTTTGGGTCACACCAATGCGGTCGTAGGAGATAAAACCACCCACACCAATTTTTTTAGCATCACCCAAAGCAGCATGTGCGCCAATAGTGCCTGTTTGAGGTGCGCCTTCGATACCAACCCATTGGTAGCGCCCCAAAAGAGAAGCACTAAAAGTTTCGGTACTACCTGTATAGGCAGGATTTAACACCATTTGATTGAACATATATTGACTAAAACGAGGTTGCTGTTGTGCCTCCGAAGCGTGTTGTATGCCGATAAGTAATGCTATGGCAAGTACTATTTTTTTCATATTGTAGGAATATTTTGCTGAATTACTGAATGACTAATTATTATCAAAAACCATGCCGAAAGTAACAGTCAAGTTTGGAAGTAAGTATTTATCGTGCCAAATGGAATAACAATACCTAATCATTTCCAGAATAACAATTTGCTTAAATGGAGCTAAATAAATGTGAATGGAGGTTGAAAAATAAATTTTTATAGCAAAAAAATCTAATATTCTATCCCAAAACACAAAAATATCGCAAAAACTCCGTACCTTTGCAGCGAATTATACAATCAGTGTCATTCCATACTCTTTGAAGTAATTGTAGTAAAAAAAAGTAATATGCAAAATATTTACTTTTTTGTGACAATTTTGTACTTCATAATGCTACAAAAATATCATTTCTGTTTTGTTAGCTTGCTTACTATGACCGTTCTGGTTGACTATTTGTTGCTTTTATACAGCATTTCTAAAAACACTATTAACCAAAATGTTGAAACACAGCCTCATCTTACTCATCTTAGCCTTGTTTTCTTCGTCAACAGCCTCGGCACAATTATTTAAAGCAGGTGTGGCTTTAGGCGCTAACTTTGCTCAAATAGAAGGTGACGATATTGGAGGTTATACAAAACCTGGATTACATGTCGGTTTTACTTCCGAACTACCTTTAAATAAACGATGGGGCTTGGCTTTTGAATTATTGTACAGCCAAAAAGGAAGTAATTCGTTCCTTACTACAGCAGGTAATGAATTTTCTTTGCGTTATAATTATGCCGAAATTCCTTTGTTGGTTCGTTTTCATGACCTAAAAGGCGGTTTAACCTTTCGTGCGGGAGTTTCTTTGGGACGTTTGGTCAATTATAAATATCTTTTAGAGAAAGTTGACATTAGCCAAAGTTATTTTGCTACCTATAAACCCAAGAAATGGGACTTAGAAAGTATAGTAGAAGGTTCGTATATGTTTAATAATTTTTGGGGTATGGGGATACGTTGGAATTACTCACTTTTGTCGTTCCGCTATGACCCCAATAGCAACTTTGGCGGACGACAACTTCATAACCTCATTACATTGCGCACCTATTTTTTGTTTAGTGCTTTGTTAGAAAAAGATGACTTATAAGCCACTTTTTAAACTTGCACAAAAAAACAATGCACTTTTAGGCTGTTTTTTGTCAATACTTACCACTAAGATATAAAAAAATTATGAAAAAGCCGTACCTTTGCGGCATGTTCCGTACCTATAGCTTTTGGTGCTATTTTTGGTGTTTATGGACAGTGGTAGTTTTTGCACAAGATACCCCGTCTTCTCCCTCCCAATTTGACCAAGACCCGCCTTTAGCGGTTATTGATACCCTCTCTATTGATACTGTTGCCGACCCCACAGCGCACATCAATCCTTATTATGAACCCATTGTTGTGCCTCCCTTGCCGCAACCTCTCTACCATCTATATCTGCTACAAGCCATTTATGAAAGCACAAAAAATAACCCTCCCCAAGATAGCCTAAGCCAACTTATTTTTACTGCCAATATCGATTCTTTGCGACAACGAATAGAATGTGACGACTATTATTATGGTATGCAATACATAGGCAACGATTTACAACCCCCGCGTCCCGATAGGTTGCTTTATACCACTTTGTTTTATCTGTTGTTGCTTATCATGATCATATTTACCATTATGCGTCAATGGTTCGATGCTTATTTGGAACGAACTTTTGTGAGCATTGGTAATTTTAATTTGGCTCGCCAATTTTTTGAGGAACATACCTCACCACGCAACCAAATTTTTAACTTACTTGTCGGATTTAATTGGGTGTTGTTGTTAAGTGTGATTTTATTTCTTTTGTTGCGACATTGGGCAGTTCCGCTTCCTTTTTCCGATTTAGTATTACTTGGTATTTTATTTCTGGCAATAAGCGTATACTATACTTATCGTCAATTGTTGCTCCAAGTGATTGCCTTTGTGCTACTGCCCCTCACCGATTTGGTACGATTCTATCGTTTTACCTTAATAGCCATTAATACCTTGTTGGTAATGGTGCTTTTCCCTTTTGTGTGTATATTTGCTTTTACCAATAACAGTCTCATTCAACAATATACGCTTTATATTGCAGCTATTATCTTTGTGGCAATTGCTATATATGCTTTAACCCGTTTTTGGTTGATTGCCAAAGATGTATTTTGGCAATATCAATTGCACTTTTGGATATATTGTTGTACATTCGAGATAGCTCCACTTTTAATAATCTATAAATATAGCCAACAAAGTTGGTAACAAGTGTTCTTCCTCTTATTAAAAAATATCACCACAATTTTTTCTACCTTAGCTATGAATACAGACGTTAAACAAGAAAACCAAGCTCTCGTAAAAACAATTCTTGTTTCGCAACCACAGCCCAACGATACTAAATCACCCTACAACGTTCTTGCTGAAAAATATGGTATTCGTATCGATTTCAAGCAGTTTATTCGTATTGAAGGGTTAGCAGCCAAAGATTTCCGCAAATACAAGGTCAATCCTGTTGAATTTACGGCTGTTATTTTTACTAGTAAAAACGCAGTAACGCATTTTTTTCGATTATGCGATGAGATGCGTATCAAAATGTCTCCCGAAGTTAAGTATTTTTGCTCGACGGAAGCCATTGCGAATTACCTCCAAAAGTATATTTTCTTCCGCAAAAGAAAAGTATTTTTTGCTAAGACAGAACGCAAAAACGCTCTCCAAGAACTATTAAAAAAACATCGAAAAGGCGAAAAATTTATACTTCCTTGCACGGTTAACCGTATCGACGATTTGCCTGATTATCTTAAAAACAACAACTTTCAATTTGCCGAAGCCCCCGTGTATGAAACAGTTTTTGCTGATTTCTCGGACATGGAAGGAAAATTGGACTATGATATGTTAGTGTTTTTTACGCCTATGGGTATTCAATCGTTGTTTCACAATTTTCCAGACTTTCAACAAAATGCCACCCGCATTGCCGTGTTAGGTACGGCTGTTCAACAAGCTGCCGAGCAGTTCCAATTGCGATTAGATGTCCAAGCTCCTACGCCAGAACATCCTTCTATTACGGCTGCCATTGAGCATTATTTGCAAAGTATTGGACAAAAACCTGTGGCAGGTAATACATCGGTTATTGAATAAAATGCAAAAAAAACGCCCTGTACTAAAAGTACAGGGCGTTTTTGCGGTTTGATAGATTTGGACAAAGAGTTCGAAGGGCGAAGCGCGTTAGGGATGCGGAGGGTGGCGTTAGCCAGTGCGGAGAGCAACGCAGCACCAAGCGTAGCGAAGCCCATAGCAGCCCGACCCGCAGGGGAACGCCCAAAAAATAGTTCTACTATTTGATATTGCGAATCAAAACCAAATGGTATAATTGGTTGATTATCAGGTAGTTATGTTATTCTTTGACCAACAATTGCACACTTCGGTCGAGGTTGTTGTACAAGGTAATAGTGTATACACCCGCAGGTAAGGTGCTGATGTCGAGGGTTTGGATATTTGTACCTTCGGTGCTGTTCCAGTGTTCGCGCTGTACCAATTGTCCTACTGCATTGTGCAACAATACTTCGATACCTTGTGTGGAGGTGTTGTTGAATGATAGTTCTATGATGTTTTGTGCAGGAATAGGTTGGATATAGTTGATGTTTAAACCTTTGCTGTTGCGTTCCAAAATGGTTGTGCCTGCTATGTTGCGTTTTCCGTCAAAATCGACTTGGATAAGGCGATAGTAGTATTTGCCAATGGGGGCGTTGTGGTCTAAGTATTCGTATAGACGTTGTGTGTTGCTGTTGCCTGCTCCGTCTATTTGTGCAATGTCTTTGAAATTGGCATTGTCAGTAGAGCGTTGCAAAATGAAATAGTCATTGTTTATTTCGTTGGCAGTAACCCAAGTTAATAGGTTGTCGTTGCCTTTTAGCTCACCCGCAAAACGTACTAATTCGATGGGCAGCAGACCACACTCAGGACGATAACATACCGAAGCGATACAACCTGTGGCATCGGTGGCGTTGATGATATAAGGCATGTCTTCGGGTAGGTTGTAGAAAATAAACATTTCGTTGGTTTCGAGTGTGGCTGTCGAGCCTGTTCCTGTGATGGTATAAGGTGGCGTTCCGCCTGCTGCGCCTGCATAAATGTCATACGTACCATTGGCAGGACTACAGATATAGGTGTGGATAATGCGTAAAGAGTCGCAAGGTTGACAACTTGCTACTGTGGCACAAATACTTGTGGCAGATGTTCCGCAAGAGTTGCTAACGGTTACGCTATATACGCCTGTGGTGGTGATAGGCAAGGTGCTTCCATTGCTGCCATTTGACCATGTGTAGCTAACTCCTGCTGTGGCTGTTGGCATTAATTCGTTGTCTGTTTCAATGCAGAATTGCGCCATTTCATCTTCAAAAGCTACTTCTGGAGTAGGAGTGATGCTCAGAGTGCCGCTGGCTGTTTGTGTGCCGCAGTTGTTGCTAACCGATACGGTATAAGTGCCTTCATCGGTGACTGTTATGCTGTTGTTTTGGCTGCCATTTGACCAAGCATAGTTGTATTCGTTTCCTAAATCAATGCTAAAGGTAGCATTTGAGCCTTCACAAACGGTTCGGTTGTTTAAACTAATTGCAGGTGGCAAAGGATTTACGATAAGTTGGGTTACAATAATGCTATCACAACCGGCGGTGGTTGTAAATGTATCGCTATAAGTGCCTGCTTCTGTTTGGTTAGCTCCACCCACAAAATGAGATTCGCCTTGACAAATGCTTACCGTATTGTTGATACTATAGGAAGGAGAAACGCTAATGTTGATACAGTCTTCGCCTACACAACCGTCAGCATCTGTTACCGTAACACAATATTGCCCTGCTGTGGTGACACTGATGGTGGGCGTGATAGCTCCGTTGCTCCACAAATAAGTGGCATAATCGCCTACGCTTAGGGTGCTTGAGTTGCCTTCGCAAATGCTGGTGTTACCACTGATTTCTACAGGGATAGGTGTAACAGTAGCGGTTACAGCAACAGGGTCGGAAGCACATTCGGTTGTGATAATTAAGGTATAAGCACCTGTGTTGGCTAAGGAGGCATTGGTGATAATGGGATTTTGCTGGTTAGAACTGAAACCATTGGGTCCCGTCCAAGAGTAAGTTGCTCCTTCAATGTTGGGGAAGCCAGACAACTGGATTTGACCACCTACACAAGTGTTATTTGCCATAGGATCGGCTACAGGTGGTTCGCAAGTGACAATATCGCAATCGGTAGAGCCTGTTCCGCCCACTTGTTCGGCGCTAACGTCGGTGGGGTCGTTGCCGTAGTTGGTCAATACCAATAGATAAACTTGCCCTTGTGTGCTATTGGGAACAGTAATGGTTTCTAATGGCGAAGCACTATAACTACAGTCGGTCGGAGTGGGTAAAGAGCCACATTGTCCGAGTGCTTCGTTCAGGTTTTCGTAAGGTCCCCATAGTGCGAAATCTATATCCACACTATTAGAATTGAATTCGGAGATAATAATGTCACCGGGGTCGGCAATTTGTAAGTAGTACCAAGCAGGATTAGGTTGAGTTCCTAAACAATCATAATTATTGCCTGGTTCGGTAATAGAGGCATCAGGCACGTCTATACCTGCCGGAAAGGTTATACCCGAGTCAGTACAAAAAGGATCTGCTTCGAGACAGAGATTTCCTTGTGCTTGCAATGATACGCCATAGCAACACCACAAGATAAACAAGCAAAAAACACGTAGAAAGATTTGTTTCATAATGTAAAATATTTTTGGTTTTTTATAAGCTAACAACAATTTGTTAGTTATTAGGTGGTAAAAGGGTTTTTTAGAATTTTGAATAGACCGTTTTTACAAAACTGCTAAAGGAAGGATTTCTTTTTTGTGCAAAGGTAATATTGTTTATTGTATTCACCAAATTCAAAGAACAATACGCACAATTAAATTTTGAACTTAAGCCTGATAGTGCGGCTTAACTTGAGTATGTTTGTGTAATTTGGGAGCAAAAAATAGCTTTATGTTAGAAAAAACCGATAAATAGCAGTATTTTTGCCTATAAATACCAAAAATTTCGGTTATGAACACATTTTATCGTACCCTTTTTCTGCTTACTTGCCTATTGTTGATCAATGGAACCGGTAATGTATTGGCACAAAACTATAGTTCTTTAGTGACAGGTGTAAATACTGTTTGGACAAGTGGCTTGCCTTCTTCTCTGTTCCCCTACAATGGTAATGCTACGCCTATTGTGGTAGGAAATCCCAATACGGCTTCGTATCCTTCCATTTTTGCGTTAGCTTCGGTTTCGGGTGCTGGACGAGCAGTGGGTTTGGCACATGAAGGCGTGTTGGGTAATAATGATATTTCGCAATACAACAACCTAACATTTGCGCTTAATATTTTCAATTGGTTAGATATCAATAATACGAATCAAGTTGTAATCGCTTCGGGTCATGGAGAATGGCTTAACTATAACAATGCTACCACTTTGCGCAGCAACTTGCAAAGCAATGGTTATACAGTGACGAACTTGAATGGTAGTATAACAGCTGCTGCATTGATGGGCAAAGGCGTGTTGATGATAGGTAATGGTTGGCAAACTTATACTAATGCCGAGCAACTTGTTATTCAAAATTATGTGCAGAGTGGTGGTGGCTTGTTGATGTTGGGATTAGGTTGGTCGTGGGTGTCCTATAATAGTGGTGGCTTGGCTGCTTATCCAATGAACCAAATCGGTAGTATGTTTGGTTTGTATTGGACAGATACCAACATTTCTGATGCTACCAATCAAGCTAATGGACAACCACTTTTTACCACTTTTTATCCTGCTTCTGCAACAGCTATGACTGTTGGGGACGCTTGTTCGCAAATTGAAAGTATTACGTCTACCTATCCCACCAATCTGCCCGATGTATTACAAAGCAATGCAACAGTGCGCACCAACTATATTACAGCGCATTTGTTTATGAAAGAAACCGTGAAAGTGTTGCCAACCGACCACCCTTTGCGGCAGGAGGTGTTCGACTGTTACCAAAATTTGATAAATGCCTATCCTGCTTATTTTAGAAAAGGCGTGGTTTATAATCCTACTACCCAAAACAATTTTGCTTGGATACGCGAAAGAGTACACCGAACTTATGCCGACGCACTGCCGCTCACACCTTCAGGCATCACGCAAATAGGCAATACTTTGGGTTTGAGTGGAAGATATTGGGATATATGGACTAATTTTACGGTACTATTAGCCGATAATTCCGCCTTAGACACCGACCAAAAGGAATATCTCTACAAATTGTATAGTGCCGTGCCGCCAGCTCTCCACAACTTGCGCTTAATGTCTTTTGCCGACGAATTGGGTACACCGCCTACTGCTTCATTTGGTGCTATTCCGACTTTTTTGACGGGAACATTATCGAGCATTAATTCGTTTTCCAATACCATCGGCACATATCCCGAAAACCAATTCCCGAACGAAGTGCCTGCTGGCATAGCAGACGTTTTTTGTGCGGCTGCTCCACACGAGGTCAATCACATTGTAGACTATTACTATATAGAAGGCAATGCAACACTCAAAAACCGCAAAACGCAACTGATTAGCCAAGCAGGTAGCGACAATATGAACTATTTGCGAAGCACCGTAGCCTCCGGTTTTTTTGTTGCCAATCCACAAGAGTTTATTGCTTCTATTGCCAACGAGTATTTTGTCGATTCTAAAAAAGCTTTAGATTTAGCACTTATTCGCTACAATAGTGGTAGAACACAACCACTCAATCAGTTCCTTTATTTTGCCGATTTGTACAGCCAGAATAGTTTGTATCATACCCGTTTTTATGCTTGTAATGCCAACTGCAATTTTTCCTATCAACAAGTAGCCGCTGGGCGCGATGCTAACAACCGCTTGAATAGTATTTGTTACAACAATACACAATACAACTTTACGCTCGATAATGATGGAAATGTCACGAGTTATACAACAAATAGTTGCAATAATTGTATTAGCGAACCAATAATTAGTGGCACTATTGATGTTTGCGCGAACAGTAACAATACATATACTACGCCCACAGTAGCAGGCGGCACTTACCAGTGGATAGTGGGTGGTGGTGTTATTGTGAGTGGACAAGGCACTAACACAGTTATGGTGCAATGGATAAATGGCTCTACACCTACTTTGCAAGTAGTGGTAAGCCAATAGATATACATTGATACAAAGAATATGTAAACGAATCATTCCGCTATGCAAAAGATAGCGGAATGATTTTATTTTAGGGGAGTTAAATCTTTGACATAATCCAGAAACAAAGTTAAGGCTTGTCGTTTAGGTGCGTCAAAAGTGTAATCGATATAGTGGGTTAAGTATTCTTTAATATCAAAATCGGAAGGATAATTGGCTTCGTATTGTTCTACAATTTCGTCTATATATCCCATTCCGATAGCAAAACTTCGGTTAAGGTCGTCCACAAAAGCAGCGGGCAAAGGTTGTAGGCTGACCCAAGCTGCAAAAACAAAAGGTAGCTGGGTGAAATCGTGCCAAGCCTCGCCCAAATCATAAACATACCTAAAACGATGTTCCAGACCTATAGTGCGGTCGCCGATGATAACTGCGGCAGTATTGTCCTGTATTTTGTTCTCGAATCCTGCTTGCCCTGCAACAAACTGCACCTTTTTTTGCCAATGATGTTGTAATAAGATTTGAACAAGCCGCACAGATGTTTGGGAGTGATAATCCAAAACAACCGTAGTTATTTCGTCCAAAGGTACTTGACTATATAAGCACACTGTTTTGACCGCGCCCAACGTGCCAATACAATAGTCACTTACTAAATGATAATGTGGCAATTGTGGCAAAATGCCGACAGGCACCAATGCCAAATCTACCAAACCATACAGCAGTTTGTCAGCGGTTTTGGAGGGAATTTCTAAACTGAGTGCAAGGTCAAATAGCAAACCTGTTTTTTGCAAACCTTTCAAAAAAGGCTTGGTATTTAGGTAACTAACAGCAGATACTTTTAACATAAATGAAGTAAAATATTGACAGAAAGGAGGATAATGGTTTTGAAGGTAGGAATGATAAGTTGTGTTAATGACGGTGCAAAGGTAGCTAATTTATGGGGAAAAACGTTGTAGAAAGACCAAATTATGACAATAGCCTACGATAAATCAATAATTCTCCCTACCTTTGCTCCAATTTTTACCTAAACTATTCGGCATAAAAGCCAAATTATGACCCAAAGAGACCTTTTTCTGCGCTATGTGGCGCAAACTTCCGATTCGCCCCTATTGCTCAATATAGACCAAGCCGATGGTATCTATTTGTGCGATACAGATGGCAAAATTTATATAGACCTTATTGCTGGCATTAGCGTCAGCAATTTGGGACATTGTTTTCCTACAGTTGTCGAAGCTATCCACGAACAAGCCCAGCGCTATAGTCATTTGATGGTGTATGGCGAGTATGCCTATAGCCCCCAAGTTGAGTTGGCAAAACTGCTTTGTAGTGTCTTGCCACGAACCTTAGACAATGTATATTTTGTTAATTCTGGCTCCGAAGCTGTTGAAGGAGCATTGAAATTAGCCAAACGTTTTACCAACCGCAGTGAGTTGATTAGTTGTTATGATTCCTATCATGGCAGCACACATGGAGCCTTGAGTGTGTCGGGCAACGAAATGCGACAACAAGCCTTTCGTCCTTTACTGCCCGATGTGCGACATATCCACTATAATAACTTAACTGATTTGCAATATATTACCGAACGCACAGCAGCCGTTATTATAGAACCTGTGCAGGCAGAACGTGGTGTGGTGTTGCCCAACAAAGAATTTTTGCTACAGTTGCGACAACGTTGTTTAGAGACCGGTGCCTTGCTCATATTAGACGAAATTCAGACAGGTTTTGGCAGAACAGGTACTTTATTTGCATTCGAACAATTGGGTTTTGTTCCCGATATTTTGCTGTTGGGCAAGGCTTTTGGAGGCGGTTTGCCCTTGGGAGCATTCGTAGCCAATCGTCGCTATATGCAATGTCTCACACATCAGCCCGTTTTGGGACATATCACCACTTTTGGGGGCAATGCCTTGTGTTGTGCAGCAAGTTTAGCGACGCTAAAAGTATTGTTGACCGAAAATTATGTTGTCAGTGTGGCAGAAAAAGCGCAAATATTTCACCGATTATTGTCGCAACACCAACATATCAAAGCCTTTCGACAGTTTGGTTTGTTGATGGCAATTGAGTTGGAGGATTTTACCACCACCAAACGCATCATCGACCGTTGTATCGAAAAAGGCTTGATTACCGACTGGTTTTTGTTTGCTGATAATTGTTTGCGCATTGCTCCACCACTCATTATCACCGAGCCACAAATCATCTATGCCTGCCGAATTATTATCGAAGCCATTGATGAAGTAGTGGGACAAGAGGGCAAAATCATGTTGTAATCCACAATATCTTATTTTTTCAAAAACCTTATTTAAATAAATTAACCAACGACCGACTATGCAAAAAGTATTTTTTTTAGCGCTATTGTTTGCCTGCACAACGGCTTTGGCACAAACAAAAACGCGCCTCGTCATCAAAGACCAAACCGATGGCGTATTGACCAACCAAGTAGACTACACCATTGTCCCGCCTGAGACCTTAGACGAAGTGTTACAAAGATTTGGTTATGACGAAACATCTTTGTCGCAAATGCGCGCCAAAGGCAACCGAAACATCACTATCTCGACCGAAGAACTGCTCGATTCCTACAACAAACAAGGACAATCCATCACCGAAACGGTGGGCAAACGCAGCCGAAGCATCACCATTCCGAAAGGCAGAGATGTGCGCGTAGAAGATTTAGTAAAAATTCCACCGGGCGCAAAAGTGGAAGATATGCCCGATGGTAGCAAACGCATCACTACCTACAAAACCGACAGCAAAGGCAATAGAACAGTAGAAAAAACCGTGACCGTTCGTCGACAATCGAATCCTGCCGAAAGTGATTGGGAGGCGATTCCTTACCAAGAAACAGCACCCGTGCCAAGTAGCAGTACTTTATTGATTCCTGCCGATGCACCGCGCCACGTTCGCACCGAAGTCTATCGCCAAGACGACCTTTCTATGCCAGATGTATCAGTACGTTATGAACCTGTTGACGAATATGACCAATCTACTTTGTCCAAAAAAGACCTTACCTTGGAGCGAGCTACTTGGCTCAAATTAGAAAATTTGAGTTTCAAACCCGATTTTCAAGCAGGTAAATTTGTATTGGCTTTCCAACAAAATTTACCCAAAGAAGGAGAATTAAAAATTACTTGCTACGATATATTAGGCGCGAAACAATTTGAAGAAACAGTTGTTGGTTTTTCAGGCAAATATGAACAAAGCATTGCTTCGTTTAGCGCTTATCAAAAAGGTGTTTTCTTGTTACTAATTACCCAAAATGGACAAAAATTTACCCAGAAAATCACTATAGATTAGAAATTTATTGATCATTTGCAGGACGTTTTGCTAGTATCCAATACAACAAAAATGCACTGATAAAGCCCGAAAACCACGATAAAGTGAATAAAAAAGACAAAGCAGGCACAAAATTACCAATAATTGCCACACCAACACCCACCAACATTGCTACAATAGCCGGCAAATGCCAACCGTTGTTATAGCGATATTGACCATCGACCCAATACAGTTCGTCTAATGCCAATTGGCGGCGGCGCACCACAAAATAGTCGCACAACAAAATACCTAAAATTGGTCCGAGCAAACCGCTAATCAACAACAATATGTCACTGATGCTTTTCATCAACCACCAAGGACAGCTAATAATGCCAATAATGCCAGCGATTACGCCACCCATGCGAAAGCTAATTTGGCGCGGCAAAAGGTTCGAAAAAGCATATGCAGGCGCAATGACGTTGGCAGCAATGTTGGTACTCAAAGTGGCAATGAGCAAAGCTATTTGGGCAAAAACGACTATAATTGGTTGATTGAATTTAGCAACCAAAGACACAGGATCCCAAGGAGCATCTTCGACAATCAACACATCTTGGAACGCTAAAACGGCGGCACAAGTCACAAAAATTCCGACAAAAGAATAGAACATCATCGTACCGGGCAAGCCCAAAAGTTGACCATAGACTTGGTCTTTTTGCGATTTGGCAAAGCGCGTGATGTCCGATATGCTAATAGACATGGTTGCCCAGAAGCCTATCATGGCAGTGAACCATAACAGATATGTCCACCATGTTTGTGTGCTTTGTTGTGATTGTAGACTGGCACTCACAATTGACGAAGTTTGTTGGGCGGCATTGCGAAACTGTACCTTGATTTTTGCAGGATCATCTGTTCGCACCAACAACGGAGCCAGGTCTATGTGTCCGTCGGGTGGCAGATTTTCCCACTGAAAAGTTTGCACACTACCCGACTGAGAGGGCGCTGTGAGTTGAAATTGTGTGGCTTTATTGATACCCGTTGCGTTTTTGAGCGTTTCGAGGCGCAAAACACTCGATGTTTCTAACACCACCGAATTTTTGCCCAATTGAGAACTTTGTGACAAAATAACATCAGCACTGCCCACTTCGCGATAGCCCCAAGCAATGAGCAACAAACCGATAAACAGCAAAATTGGTGCAGAATAGTCTTCTAACCATTTGATACTTTCGGTGCCTTTCCAAATAAAATAAATGTTGATGCACCAGAATATCCCAAACGAAACAAATTCGCCAATGGATAAACCCGGTGCATCAACATTACCCGTAAAGGCATTAAAAATAGAGTAGATAGCTAAACCACCTATCCAAGTCTGAATCCCAAACCAACCACAAGCAACAATGGCACGCAAAAAAGCAGCAATGTGAATGCCACTTGTGCCAAAAGCGGCACGTCCAATAACAGGAAACGGAATGCCATAACGCACACCTGCTTCGCCATTCAAAACCATAGGAATGGTAATGACCAAATTGGCTAAACCAATAATAATCAATGCCGCCTGCCATGATAATCCTGATTTTATCATCGACGAAGCCAGCATATAGGTAGGCACACAAACTGCCATGCCCACCCAAAGAGCAGCCAAATTCCAAACCGACCAAGTGCGTTTGGTAGCAGAAATTGGCGCTAAATCATCACTATACAAAGGCGAGTTTTGTGCTTTGGGAGAAAGTTGCTGTTCCATAAAACATATAATTAGTTGCCAAAACAATGAGCAGCAAAGGTACTCTTTTTTTTGTTATGGTGTAATAGCGCAACCCTAAATCCTAAATAATCCTCATTAACATATCATAACATCAAAGGTAGTGTTCCATTTGCGCTATTTTGTCGAACAATATATCCCTATCTCTGATTTTTTTTGGGCGTTCCCTGCGGTCGGGCTGCTACGGGCTTCGCTGCCGCTACGGTGCTTCGCAAGCTCCGCACTGGCTAACGCCACCCGCCACATCCCTAACGCGCTTCGCCCACTCGAACAAGTGATGATATGGTGTTGAATAATAGCATTTCATTCCCACAAAATAACCAAAAGGGAACCAGTAGACATAAAAAAAGTGCTAACTCACGTCAACACTTTTTTTAACGAACAAAACAACCCCCTTTGTGTTGGAAAACGAACTGAATTATCCAAAAGGTATGCCATACGCCACAACCGCTAATTTTACGACTCTACCCCTCCATAAAACTTAACGGTTCGGTGTAGCATAAGGCACTGCTGAAGGCACAGTATAAGGTTTGGAGTTATCCCCAACCCTTGATAACATACCTTTTCCAGCAGAGGATAGTGTAGTTCGCAATACCTCAGGAGCCGATTTGCTCTCTGTATTAATTAAACGATTATCTTCACGCTCTCCGTTCTTTCCTATCAAACTTAATTGATAACTGCGGTCGATATCCAATTTAAAATAAAATCTTCCATCTTCCTTAGTTATAAATTCCTTAGCTTGATGTGTCTGAACATCTACTAATTCTATTTTAGCATTAATTAGAGGCGTAACTTCGTCTTTCTCGAAAGCTACCCCAATTAATACTAATTTAACATCAGCAGAAATAGAACCAATAAAGGCAATCATGATAAAAAATGATAAAATGCAGGTACGGATTAAAGTGCTAGCTGCCATAATAAAAAAATTAAGGGGTTAAAAAAAGAAAACTAGATAAGGGATAGAGATGTAAAGCTGTAGTGCCTCGAATATTACCTTTGACTGATAAAATTGTGACAAAGTTACAAGAAATTTTTTGAAATTTGTTAACTTTTTTTAAAATTTTATTAAACGAGTGCATGCTTTTAGTCATGTTCTTACGCATCAAAAAACACGCTTAATACCTCAAAATAAGATGAATTATGGCTAAAATAGCCGTTTTTATCCAAAAAATTCAAAGAATTTCTGTAATAAAAATAAAAAAGACAACCAGAAAGATGTTTATTTGCTGAAAAAAAAATTCAAAATATGCAAGCAACTTTAGGAAATAAAATTTTGACTATTGTCACAAAATAGTTATTTTTTAACATTTTTTAACAATTT
Source organism: Chitinophagales bacterium (assembly GCA_016787295.1). Lineage (GTDB taxonomy): Bacteria > Bacteroidota > Bacteroidia > Chitinophagales > UBA2359 > JAEUUX01. The sequence continues at coordinate 5,113 of JAEUUX010000031.1, read as the reverse complement.
CTCCTCCAATTGCCTCACCAGAACAATCATTACAAATCCCATGAAATTTTCCAAAATCCTGCAATGAGTAGGTAGCATATAACTTCACAAGATAAAAAATACTACTATGTTTTTGTTCAAAATAACAAACTTTGCTATAGTTGTGCTAATCGGTTGTTTACCATTGGCACTGCAAGCGCAAGATAGAGCGCGCCAACCTTTTGTAGCAGATTACTTTCAACAACAAATATTGTATAATCCTGCGTTTACAGGCGACTCAGAGCAACCTACTTTGGGACTTTCGGGGCGAATCGAGCGGCGAAATGCTCAAGAACCTTATGGACTAAATGCTTTTTTTCAAGGAACTTTGACTCAATACAATATAGGTATCGGGTTAACAGCTCAATACCACGATTTTGACGACACCTATACCTACACCACCAATAGTTATCCAACCAACAAACGTTTGTTGAAAGTAGGGCTGGCGAGTAGTTTTCAGATTCCTATGGGTGACTTCACGGGTTTGAAAGCAGGTTTAAACATTGGCATAATACATTATAAAAGCGACGAAGCCTATATTCCATGGAGTTCGACACAACCTACTGTCATATATAATGAACGTTTTTTGAAACCAAACATCGACATCGGTTTGTTGTTGAGTATAGCTAAACTTAAAGTTGGGCTAAGTTTTAATCAACTGAACGAACCCAAATTTCAATTTTATTCTAACAGTCCCGTACAACAATTTAAACGCTATATGGTTTTTACGGCAGCCTATAAAATTCCTGTCACGAATTGGCTGACCATAGAACCAACTACGCTACAAATGTTGAGTGTTGTAAATAGTGTTGGCAATAATGGTATGCAACCCTATATCGATTTAGGTGTTTTATTGCGCTTCAAACAACGCGTTTTTCTAGGATCACATTATAAATTTAATGATGATAAAGCAGCAATATATGGCGGCATGGCACCACCAAAGTATCTGTTTTCTTTTGCGGCAGGTGTGCGACTTGGTACGACACAAATTACACTTAATGTCATACCAATGAAAAAAGACCTCTACAATACTACTAAAACCAATGGACGAATAGACCTTAGTTTATTGTTTTTTAGGAACGAAGAAGCGGAAGAAGAAGAATAAATAAGTGCTTAAGGGATAGTTTAAAGTCTAAATAATAAGGTAATTATTAAACGAACGAACGAAAAAAAAGAGTCTTTTCAGCCATAAAACTATTTAAGCCTGTTATGTTTTGAATGGAGTTTAGACACAAAACCCCATTATCATATGAAAAACAATACCTTTATTTTGTTTTTGACAAAAACTGAACCTTGTCATCTAAATAGTAGTGTTTTTATGGAGTTAAGGCATACAAAGAAATAGGAGAGCAACAGAAGAACAAGCAAGATTTTAGATAAGGCATTATTTTTGTGGCAAATACACCAAAAAGTAGTACCTTTACCCGCAAATTTGATTTGTATGAAAAAATACCTACCTTTAGTAATCATTACGTTACTTTTTGTAGCCCATTTTCCTGTATTTTCCCAATCAGCATTGCCTTTTTTCAATAACAAACCCAGCAATGTTCGGTCGTGGCAGGCGGGCAGACACAGTTCTTTACCCGAATATATTGCTTTTACCGACAATGCCAACCTTCCACTCTCCGCCTTGCCAAAATGGTTGCGTTATCAGTTCCAATTAAACGAAGATTTTGGCTTACAACTGCTCGAGCAACAAAGCGATGCCTTGGGTATGGAGCATTATCGCTACCAACAAACCTATCAAGGACACCCCATTGAGGGAGCTATCTATTTGGCACACACACGACAGCAACAAATCGTATCTCTCAACGGCGTTTTGGTGCGCAGCTTTCCCAATGGTGGAACAGTTGCGCTCACAACCGATTTGGCATTGCAAAAAGCCATAAACCACATCGGCGCGCAACACTACCGTTGGCAGAGTCCCGCGCAAGAGGCGGCTTTGCAGCGCGAACAACACAACCCTGCGGCTACCTATTATCCCAAAGGTGAATTAGTATTTTGTTCGTCAAGCAACAGCGCTACTGCCAGTTACCGTTTGTGCTACAAATTTGATATTTATGCCGACCAACCTTTGCAGCGCTATTATGTTTTTGTAGATGCTCAAACAGGCGAAATTATACAAAAACTAAGCCGTCTTTGTCATACTGATACACCCGCCACCGCTATCACCAAATATAGCGGCACGCGCCAAATAACAACTGACAACACAGGCACAACCTATCGCCTGCGCGAAGCAGGACGCGGCAATGGCATAGAAACCTACAACTGCCAACAACAAACCGATTTTATCAACACCGATTTTACGGATGCCGATAATTATTGGAACAACGTCAATGCTGCTCGCGACGAAGCCGCCACAGATGCTCACTGGGGAGCCGAAATGACTTACGATTTCTTTCTTTCGACCCACAACCGTCAAGGCATCGACAACAACAATATGCCCATTATCAGCTATGTGCATTATGGCAGCAACTATTTCAATGCGTTCTGGGACGGAGATAGAATGGCGTATGGTGATGGTTCGGGTAGTGCAGGACCGCTCACAGCTTTGGATATTGCAGGACACGAAATGACACACGGTGTTACGCAATTTTCGGCAGGTCTCAACTATATCAACGAATCGGGTGCTTTGAACGAGGCTTTTAGTGATATTTTCGGTACGGTTATAGAGTTTTATGCGCGTCCCACCAATGCCAATTGGTTAGTGGGTAGTGATATTGGTAGTACGTTTCGGTCTATGTCCAATCCCAATGCTTACAGTCAGCCCGATACCTACAATGGCACTAACTGGTATGTGGGTAGCGGAGACAATGGCGGTGTGCATACCAATAGTGGTGTAGCCAATTATTGGTTTTATTTACTCACCACAGGCGGCAGTGGCACCAACGATTTGGGTAATGCTTATACGGTGAGTGGTATTGGCATGGATAAAGCCCAAAGAATAGCCTACCGCGCTCTTAATAACTACCTGTTCCCTACTGCCAACTATGCCAATGCACGATTCTATAGCATTTTATCTGCTATTGACCTATATGGCGCTTGTTCGCCCGAAGTTGTTGCGACCACCAATGCTTGGTATGCAGTAGGTGTCGGCAATGTCTATGACGGCATAGTGACCGCCGATTTCACCGCCGATGTATTAGAAGCCTGTGATGCTCCTTTGACGGTTACATTCACGAATAGTAGCACCAATGCGGGTGACTTTATATGGGATTTTGGAGATGGTAATACTTCTACCGAAAACAGCCCCACACATATCTACACCACACTAGGTACTTTTTCGGTACAACTAATTGCCGATGCAGGCAGTTGTGGTAACGACACTTTACTGCGCAGCAATTATATAGACATTGATTCGAGCAATCCTTGTATCTATAGTATGCCTAATTCAGGAACACCTGCCAACATTATCCCTTGCGCAGGCACACTCTACGATGCAGGTGGTTTGAACAGCAACTATTATGACAATACCACTTCTACGATTACTATTGCACCCGAAAATGCTGCTACAGTAAGCATAGATTTTTCTTTATTTGACTTGGAAGCTGATTATGATTATCTCTATGTATATGACGGAACATCTGATACAGCTCCCAATATTGGGTTTTATACTGGCAACACTTTGCCTAATAGTGGTAATCCTATTGTGGCACAAAGTGGTGCCATTACCCTCAAATTAGTGTCTGACCCTTTTGTGACTGGAGCAGGTTTTGTCTTAACGTGGAACTGCACTCCTATCAGTGCCGCTCCTGTTGCCGATTTTGCTGCCAACGTCACTACTACTTGTTCGGGCAATATTCAGTTTGGCGATAAATCTACCAATGTGCCTACTACTTGGCTATGGAATTTTGGTGATGGTAACACTTCTATCGAAAAAAATCCTGCACACCAATATACTAACAATGGCACTTATACCGTTTCGTTGCAAAGTGCCAATAGTTTTGGCAGCCACACCACGACCAAAACCAACTATATCAGTGTGAATCGTCCAGTAGCTCCAGCAGTAGCTCCTACAACTTTCTGCGAAGGCGAAACAGCTACTTTTACCCACAGTAGCGAACTTAGCTGGTATGATTCGGCAACAGCGGATAGTTTATTAGCCATAAGCAACACTTTCACCACGTCACCACTCAATAGTAATACAGACTATTATGTAACAAAAACAGACATTTCGCCCATCCAAAGTGTAGGTCCTGCCAGCAATGCCATTGGGTCGTCGGGTTATTTTGGTTTGTCTAATCGCTGGTTAACTTTTGATGTTTACCAACCTGTTCGTTTGGTATCGGTAAAAGTGTATGCCAACGGTGGTTTGAATCGCACCATTCAATTGCGCGATGCACAAGGTGTTGTTTTACAAGATACTACTTTGTATGTCAATGGTGGGGAAAGTCGTATCACCCTTAATTTCGATTTGCCTGTGGGTACGGGTTTACGTCTGGGAACGGCTGCCACCTCCGAATTGTCGCGCAACAGTGCAGGAGCAGTTTTCCCCTATACATTGTCCGGTGTTTTGTCGATTACAGGCACCAATGCCACTGCGGGTTACTACTATTTCTTTTATGATTGGGAAGTGCAACTGCCTAATTGTGTGAGTCAAGTAGGCACGGCTTCTGCTACAGTCAAACCACTTCCACAACCAGTCGTAATTGGAGAAAATGTAGTTTGTCAGAATAATAAGACCTACGCCATTCAAAACGCCAATCCCAACCACACCTACAATTGGACGGTGACGGGAGGCTCTATTATTAGTGGGCAAGGTACAGCAACCATTACCGTCAATTGGACTGATGCTGTTAATGATGGAGCAATTGAAGTAACCGAAACAGCGCCATAATTTGCGGGGCTTTATTGTTCGCTTTTTTGGACATATTGTTATAATGTTCCATTTGGGTTATTTTGTTGGAATGAAATGCTATTATTCAGGACAATATCATCTCACTTGTTCGAGCGGCGAAGCGCGTTAGGGATGTGGCGGGTGGCGTTAGCCAGTGCGTAGCTTGCGAAGCACCGAAGCGGCAGCGAAGCCCAGAACAGCCCGACCCGCAGGGAACGCCCAAAAAAAACAATGTATTATTATCGGACTATTTAACCA
>JAEUUX010000017.1 GCA_016787295.1 Chitinophagales bacterium | reverse complement strand
CATAAACCCCGACGGGGTGAAATGATGTCATGTTTTGTCGAATAATGTGTCACCCCATCGGGGTTTATGTTAATTATTCGGCTATTTTGAAGCTATAAACTTGTCACCCCATCGGGGTTTTTATTATTTTGAGCTGGTAATATTGTCAGCTAATTGGGTTGTTTGGATAATAACAAATAACGCCTTGATAAGGTACTTATCAGATTGTCATTATCAAATATTGTTTCGCATTTGTCATTTTTTTAGAACAACACAAGCTAAAACTACTTTTTAATGTCGTTATCAAATTATCAAAAAACTTAGAAAACCACCTTCGCTTCCATGCGTTGTCCTTTTCGGATAAACACAATGGGCAACTCCTGACCGCTGCTAATTTTGGCGAGGCATTCCATATAAGAATACACCTCTTTCACGGGACAATCGCCAATGCTCACAATAATGTCACCTGCTTGCAAACCAGCTTTGTATGCGGGGCGGTCGTCCATCACGCCGTCTATGTGCAAACCGTCACCATGGTCAGTATAGTCGGGCATAATGCCAAGCGTGACTTTGTATTTGGGAGCGGTTTTGCCTGCGTTGGTTTTTGTTTTTGTAAAAGGAATGTCGGGCGCGAGCGCGACAGCTTGTACGCATTGGAACATATAATCCACAATTTTTGTCATACCACTATAATTCACACGGTCGGCATCGTCCGAAGGCTTGTGATAGTCGGTGTGTGTGCCTGTGAAAAAGTTAAGGACAGGTATGTTTTTGAGATAAAACGAAGTGTGGTCTGTGGGACCAATGCCGCTGCTATCTATCGTAATACCAAATCCTGCGGGTTTGTAGCGGTCGACGATATTGCCCAAAACGGGACTTGTACCAATGCCGCTCACAGTAAGGTTGTGTATCGAATCTAATCTGCCAATCATGTCCATATTGACCATGAGGCTAATGTTGGTTTTGCTTTGGGTGAGTTTTTCTGCCAAATCTTTTGATCCCATCAAACCGTCTTCTTCACCCGAAAAACAAGCAAAAATGATATTAACAGGTTCTTTGGACGTGTTTTTGCTGAACATACGTGCCAATTCCAACACACCTGCTACACCCGACGCATTATCGTCTGCGCCGTTGTGGATTTGTCCTTTGGAGTTGGCTTGGGTAGAATTGTTGTGTTCGTTGCGTCCCAAGTGGTCATAATGTGCGCCAATGACGATGGTTTTGTTGGCTTTATTATCCAAGTATGCCACCACATTGTGCGCCGCAACTGCCACTTTGCTTGCTGTGGTATCGTGTGGGTTAGGATTCCAATTGTAGGTAAAAGGCTGCAAAAAATCTTTTCCGCTATAGGGCTTCAAACCCAACTGCTGGAATTGTTGTGCCAAGTAGGTAGCGGCTTTTTTCTCGGCGGGCGAACCACTCAAGCGTCCTTCCAATTCATCGGAGGCTAAGTAGTTGACATATTGTTTGAGCTGTTCGGCTTGACATTGCTCGGCAGGGTCGGTCTCTACCCAATCGGCAATAAACACGTTGGTTTCGCGCGGGGCTTCCTGCTGGCGGTTGCTCGAAAACACCAACTTTTTGCCATCGGGCGAAAACATTGGAAAAGCATTAAACTGACTTTCATAAGTCACTTGCTGCAAGTTGTTGCCTGTCGTGTCGATGAGGTAGAGTTGGAAATCATAACCTTTTTTAGCATGATGATTCGACGAAAAAATGATTTTGCTGTCCGAAGGGTGAAAGAAAGGCGCCCAATTAGCTTTGCCCAAATGCGTGATTTGTTTCATATTGCTGCCATCAACATTGCAAGTATAAATCTCCATTTGGGTTGGCGCTACCAAGTTTTCTTGCAACAAAGCTTTATATTCTGCAATTTCTTCGGCGGTTTGTGGGCGCGAAGCTCTGAACACCAATTTTTTGCTATCGTGCGAAAAGAAGCAACCACCATCATAACCCAATCCGTTGGTGACTTGGTGCAAATTGCTGCCGTCGATGTCCATTGTCCACAGCTCCAAATCGCCGCTGCGAATGCTGGTAAAAGCAATTTTTTTGCCGTCGGGTGACACCACTGCCTCTGCATCATAACCCGGACTATTGGTCAATTGACGCATGATTTTGCCTTTTTCGTCGGCAACATAAATATCAAATTCGGGATAGATAGCCCACAAATACTTGCCATCGGCGCGGTGTTTGGGTGCTTCGGGGCAGGCATCGGCGGCGGCGTGAGTCGAGGCATACAAAATCTGTTTGCCGTCGGGCATAAAATAAGAGCAAGTGGTGCGCCCTTTACCTGTCGAAACCAACTGCAAACTTTTGGGGCTAAATGTTTTGTTGCGAAGGTCTAAACGATAAATTTGGTCACAAGCCGCGCCAATGGCAGGGTTAGTGACCTGTAAGGTGAGTTGTTGTCCGTTAGGACTGAAATAGGCTTCGGCATTATCGCCGCCAAAAGTGAGTTTTTGAATGTTGCGCAAATGATTTTCTTGGGCAAAAATTGCCACTATTGGGAAAAATAATACACCAAAAAAGAAAAATATCGTTGTTTGCGGGAAAATGGCTCGCATAAATAACGGGTTTTAGGTGAAAATAGGGACAAAATTACGCTAATCTACTTGGTTTTTTATCGTTTTGCAAAAATATGGCAAACTACTGACATTTTGCGGGCTTTTGTGTTTTATAGGATTATGTTCACTAATACTCGTTGCAAAGTCATTTTTACATCTGGCAACATGACCTTGCAGACTTGCAACATGAATTGCAGCCCTGCAACATGACCTTGCAGACTTGCAACATGACTTTGCAGCCCTGCAACATGACTTTGCAGACCTGCAACATGAATTGCAGACTTACAAATGACTTTGCAGACCTGCAAAATGACTTTGCAGACCTGTCAGATGACTTTGCAGACTTGCAACATGACTTTGCAGACTTGCAACATGACTTTGCAGCCCTGCAACATGAATTGCAGCCCTGCAACATGAATTGCAACCCCTGCAACATGACTTTGCAGCCCTGCAACATGACCTTGCAGACTTGCAACATAACCTTGCAGACTTGCAACATGACTTTGCAGACTTACAAATGACCTTGCAGACCTGCAAAATGACTTTTTAGCGACCCAATTAAACCTCTTCATTATGGTGTTGTCTTTGGGAGAGTACACAAAACCTCCCGCAAGACCCATCTGTGGTCTTGCGGAATTTTGCGTTTTATCTACCCATTCCATAGCTTTCCTGTCCTCCAATTGTTTTTTTATTTGGCTCATATCATAAAAAAATCATTTTTTATACCTATTTTTGCGCCAATTTTCCTAATTACCTTTATTATCCATGTCTTTTCAACGATTAAGTATCATAGTGCCTGCCTACAATGAAGAAAAAACCATTGTGCGGATACTACAAAAATTGCATAGCATTGAACTAATAGGCGGCATTCAAAAAGAAATTATTGTCGTTAATGACTGTTCCAAAGATGCTACCGAGCGCGAAGTGTTCAACTTTCGCCAAAATAATCCCAACTGTAACCTCCAATATTATAAGCACGAGCAAAACAAAGGCAAAGGAGCTGCCCTACATACAGGTATTTCCAAAGCCACAGGTGATTATTTGATTGTGCAAGATGCCGACCTCGAATATGACCCCGAAGAGTTTAATTTGCTCATCAAACCCATCTTAGCAGGCTTTGCCGATGTTGTGTATGGCTCGCGTTTTGTGGGCGGTGGAGCGCACCGTATCTTGTTCTTCTGGCATTCTATTGGCAATGCTTGGCTCACCTTTTTGTCCAATATGTTCAATAACCTGAACCTTACAGATATGGAAACTTGCTACAAATTGTTTCCAACAAAAGTGATTCAGCAAATTCCGCTCTATGAAACCCGCTTTGGTTTTGAACCCGAAGTAACCGCCAAAATTGCACGCGTCCCCAATATCCGTATCTATGAAGTGGGGGTTTCGTACTACGGCAGAACCTACGCCGAAGGCAAAAAAATCAATTGGCGCGACGGTTTTAGGGCTATTTATTGCATTATCAAATACGGTTTGAGGCGGTAAATGACGCAATTGGCGAAAAAAAGCGCATTTTTTTCTGCCAAAAAGCCACCTTTTGAAGTGTTTTTTCGTTCTATGTGCAAAAGGTAGATAGCAGTTTTTGTTACTGCTTTTTTCTGTCATGTTTTTTTGTGATGTATGGCGCTAATTTTGCGCTACTGTTCGATTGGTATTATTTTGTCGAATACATTTCTATTGATTTTTTGGACGTTTCCCTGCGGGTCGGGCTTTACAGGGCTTCGCTACGCTTCGGTGCAAGCACCAGCCTTAACAGGCTGCCCTTACAATCCCTAACGCGCTTCGCCACTCGAACAAGTCATAGTGTTGTGCGAGATAATAGCATTTTATTCCGACAAAATAGATAAAAACAACACACCACAAAAAAAAGACGTGTTGCTCAATAGTCTTTCAATTTAATCTTGTCGAGCAACGTTTCTCCGTAGTTAGAGGTTTAAACCCTACCCTACGGAGAAACAAACAAATGCAGTATTATTGCCAGACACTATTAACTTGAAGAACTAATCAATGAAAATAAATCATCAAAAATCGCCAAAGGCTTGTTATGATCCTTTGGCGATTTGCTAAAAGATACTATTGTATTTATGTTAACAAAAATCAAAATATGGCTGTTGTTGTTGAGTTGTTGTAGTTTTGTGGCAGCAGCAGCCCAAGAACACACCTTGCTCGACCAAGTAGAGATGATTGTCGGTAACAAAATCATACTCTCATCGGAAATAGAAGCCCAATACCAACAAGCTCGCGCCCAAGGTGCGCCTGATAATGATTTGCACTGCCAGATATTGGAGCAAATTATGTTGGAAAAACTAATGGTGGTGCGCGCCGAAATTGATAGCGTGGAAATCTCCGAAGACGAAGTGGCGAGCGAAATTGATAGCAGGATAAACTATTTCTTGTCTATGTTTGGCGGTGATTCTCAAAAAATGGAGGAGTATTATGGCAGAACCATTTTGGAGATGAAAGACCAATTTAAGGACGAAGTGCGAATGCAACTGCTGGCGCGCCGTATGCAATCGACCATCACGGGCAACATCAAAACAACACCCGCAGAAGTAAAAGCCTATTTCAACAAAATCCCAACCGATAGCTTACCTTATTTCAATGCCGAAATTTCGTTGGGCGAATTGGTGGCAGTGCCACACATCAACAAAGCCCAAAAACAAACGGTCATCGACCAAATGATGAGCCTCAAACAACAAATCATGGCAGGCGAAGACTTTGCTAAGTTGGCGGGTAAATACTCCCAAGACCCCGGCTCGGCGGCTAATGGTGGCGATTTGGGTTGGGTAGGACGCGGGCAGTTTGTTCCCGAATTTGAGGGGGCAGCCTTTAAACTTAAGCCCAATGAACTGTCCGACATCATCGAATCTCCCTTTGGTTTCCACCTTATTCAATTGCTCGAGCGTCGCGGCGATAAAATTCATACACGCCACATTCTTATCAAACCCGAAGTAGCCTATAGCGACCTCGAGGCAGCCAAAGGACGCTTGGATAGCCTTAGACAGGTGTTTTTGAAAGACACTTTGACTTTTCAAGAGATGGTTGCCAAATTTTCGGAGGACGAAGACAGCAAAAAACGCGGCGGTAATATCTATAATCCCAAAGATAATACAACCATGTTTGAGATTAGCGAATTAGACCCCACTACCTATTTTGCAGTGGAAGGACTAAAGCCCGGCGAGCTGTCAAAACCTGTCGAAGTTGCGGCTGCTGATGGTGCAAAACGCTACAGATTGTTGTTTGTCTATGAAAAAACAAAACCACACCGAGCCAACCTCGCCGACGATTATACGCGCATTAGCAAAGCCGTCGAAAACCAAAAACAACAAGACGCACTTATCCATTGGGTAGAACGATTCGCACCGCAAACCTATATAGCCATCAAAGGGCAGTATGGCAATTGCGAACAACTGAACCGCTGGCTTAAGAAGGATTAAGGCACTATATTCACCCTCATCAAATAAACAAATGAAAAATCAATTCTTAATCGGCTTGTTATCATTGTTGTTGAGTTTTGTGAGTGTTTATGCACAAGGGCATGGCAAAATCGGCATTAGAGTAGCAGGTGGTATTTCCAGTTTGCATGATGATGTGTATAAGTTTTCGCCCGCACCAGCCTATTCCTTGGGGCTTATTTTTATGGAACAAAATAAACCTTTTTTTGTAAAATACGAGTTATTGGTTGAAACAAAAGGAGCTTGGTATAAACAAGCTAATAACGCCTACCCATTAAGTCTAACTCCCAAGAATAGATTTAATTTAGCATCTATGTCTTTGTATATTTTGCCCGTGTTTAGGTTTAAAGATGGCAAACAATCATTGATTAGTGGTGTTTCTTTATCTTATCTTGTTGGTGGAGCTCAAATAAATGGAGAAATTACTCGTCTCTCTCCTTTTGATGCTGCCATTGCATTGGGTTACAATTATGCTTTTTTCAAAAAAGGTTTTTTGATAATGCAAATAGAACCAAGACTAAACTATAGTCTATTCAACATCAACAAGCACGCATTAAGTCCTTCTCGCTGGACGCGCAATATAGTAGCACAACTTGGTTTGAATTTTGTATTGAACAAGTAGTTTTGTTATCCACAGTTACTTTGCGACAACAAAGCTAAACAAAAAAACGCCGCTAATAGGAAAGTTGACCTATTAGCGGCGTTTCGTTTTTTTATGCCTCAACAGTTGAATAATCACCCAAACTATAATCGCTTGCTTTGCCGCGAATGTTGGTATGACTACCTATCATGCTGTCTTGTAGAACTTTGTTGCTGATATGGTTGTTGTTT
>JAEUUX010000006.1 GCA_016787295.1 Chitinophagales bacterium | reverse complement strand
ACCACAGCACGCCGGACGAATCCACTCGAAAAAGAACACCTTTTTTTGCTACTTTTTTGGGTGAGCAAAAAAGTAGAATCACCATTTGATGCTTACGATAATAGTATTTCGAGGAATGGTAAATTGCCGTTAATTGATGTTACATTTGGGAGAGAGTGAGTAACATCGTCCATTATCAAATCCGAAAAGTATTTTCAATTCAGTATATTTGGGCGTTTCCCTGCGGGTCGGGCTGCTGCGGGCTTCGCTATGCTTGGTGCTTCGTTGCTCTCCGCACTGGCTAACGCCACCCTCCGCATCCCTAACGCGCTTCGCCATTCGAACAAAAATATCCTTATTTTTTTACCGCAAAAACAACTTTCTTCCGACAAAATAGAACAATAGTGATAAAATTATTTCTTTTTGGAAACAAAACCCTAACAAAATGACTAAAAAAAAGAGTATTAACAAATAGACACAGCGCAACAAAAACGTCAGATATTTTTTTTTTGAAACAAAAGAGGAACAAAATTGAAAAAAAATGAAAAGTAGATAAAAAAAATGTACTTTTGCGGTGTGGTATCGTAAATAAGTGGTTTGCTACCTCATAGTATATCTATTCATTAACTTAATACACCTTTTTTTACTATGGAATTCCCACCCGATGAAATAATAGAGGTTTATAAAGCCTTATATCCCAATGTATTCGCATTGCTGAAAAGAGACAATGCTACCGACCGAACCGAAGAACTTATCTGGCTTGGTATCGAGATTTTTTGGGAAAAATGCCAAGACCTCGATTTTAGTATAATAGGTTCACCTGCTGCCTATATCTATAAAATTTGCAAAAACAAATGGATAGATGAAAAAAAAAGGAGTGAATTAAACCTAAATATTGATGACTTACCCATTATTCCTGATGAGTTGGATAGCCCATCTGAAGAAAAATTAGTGGAACTTATGGAACAATGCCTAAAAGTTATGAACGAGACCTGCCAAAAACTACTCAACTTGTTGCGTGAAACGTCTGACCTGAAGGAAATTGCGAAACGGCTCGATATCACCTACGAAAATGTCCGTTATCGGAAATCTGTTTGTATTGCTGCACTTAGAAAATGTATAAAAACAATAACCTTTTAAACAAGCCTAAAAATGTTATCCGAAACCGAAGAAAACCTAATCCAACAGTATTATACCCAAACCCTCAATGAAGCAGATAAACAATTGTTTATAGCAAAATTGAGAGAAAACGGTGGACGCAACGAATTTGCCCAAACTTTCAAATTACAGCAAAGAATAGAGCAAATTTTGCAAAACAATCCTGTTGCACAAGCCCGCCTAATTGTCGAAAAATTGGGCGATGACTTGTTTTTTGACACGCCTTTGGACATAGCCGAGACCGAAAAAAAAACGGAAACGAGCTATTCCTTAGCTGAACTCCTCGCCATGTTTGAACCCGAAGCAGCATGGGAGACCGCCACCGCCACACGCAGCCAAACCGACACCACCGAATCTCCCGATTCGTTGCAAACATGGGTAGTGCTGCCCGAAAATGCTATTGAATGCCGCAGCAAAGACCAATTACATTTCGAGTTGGAACAAGCCGCCCCTTGTGAATTGAATTGCAAAGTGTATAATAATCACCAAGAAGCTGTAGCTACGCACCAAATTCCTGCCCGCGAAGTTTCGTTCAGCATCACTGTACCCGCGCAGCCCGGTAGATTTTATTGGGAACTAACACCCACCGACCGATCAACTAAACGGCAAATAGGAACAGCTAAAGGTATGTTTTTTGTTGAAAGAGGGTTGGTACCAATGTAATTAAACGCTGACAGGGTTTTGAACCCTGTCAGCGTTTTTACAAAATAAACCCTTTTAATCGGCGAAGCATCGCAATTATTTTGAGCAAGTCCGCTTTCTGTTTTGAATCATATTGTCGGCTTTGGCAGTATGTATTGTTTTCCAAAACGGTGAAATACCAATTTTGTCCAATCAGATAAGCACCAAAAATGGGTTTGTTATCTTGATTCATGGCTTGGGCAATAAGCATGGCTATCAACATTTGGGCTTCGGGATCATACTTGTCTCCCTTGCGTTTCTTAAATTCTTGCAGAAAAAAATAAGGTTTGGCGGGCGTATTGTAAGGCAGAGGAGTCGCCACCAAGCAATCAGCTATCACTGATAGGTTTTCACCTTGTACATTTGCACTCAAAGGACGTTCGTAAAAAACCTTAATTTTTTCGCGTTCGTTCACTTTTGCCAAACGAAAAACCGCCCCTACAAAATTGATTTTTAACTCTTCTTCGTTCCAATAACCGCTGTCTTCTTCGGCATCGGCTAAAAGTTCGTCAAATAGGGTTTGTTCTATAGTGTTTAAGTTGATGTCGGCTTGTGTCCATGTTGTTAACAAATCACTTGTTTTTAGGACTTTTAACCCGAAATGCTGCACTATAATACCTAAATTGTAACCAAAGTTTCGCATAAATAAACCTTTTTGTTGTTAAACGATAGGCAAAGGTAGCGTTTTTTGGGGATATAACCAATTTAACCCACAAAAATACGATTCCCCCAAAAAAACGCTGACAGGGTTTTGAACCCTGTCAGCGTTCAGCGTTATTCCCCCACCAACACATAACCCGCCCACTTATTGGGCATTAAACCGCGTTGGATAAGGTGCAATTTGGCTTGCCGAAGGGCAGTTATTGGCTCGGCATCGGACAACAAGGCGCGAAACAACTCGGTGGTCAGTTCGCTTGACTCGCGGTCATATACTTTGAACAAGGTGTAAATCACATTTTTGGCTCCCGAATACAGAAAACCCCGATTGAGTGCCATTGTCCCTTCTCCGTTGTGGGACTTACCCATACCCGTTTCGCAACAACTCAACACCACCAAATCGGCTTGTAAACGCAGGTTGTAGGCATCGCCCATATAAAAAATGGCATTGCCGTCGCCTTCGTTGGGCGAAAAAATGATACCTGTTTGGTCGGGTTTTTCGCCGTTGTAATCAGCGTGGGCAGCTATGAGCAGGTAGCGATAATTGCCCGACAATGCCTTAAATTGGGACAAATTTGCCGCTTGGTGCAGCAAAACGCGGGCAGGTTCTCCCTTTTGCTGAAACAAAGCTGCCACATTTTTAACTTCTTCTGCCGATTGCGGCAACTCCACAAAATTGCGCCCGTCTATAACACTTCGCACTGCTTCGGGTATTTCGCTGTACGCAATACGGTGCTGCTCAAGGGGTTTTTCGATGCCTGTTTTTTCATAAAAATCATCGGGCAATTGCAAATCTATGTCTTGCTCGCTTTTGTTATGGGCGGTATCGCTATATATGGGCGCAAAACCGACAAAACCGCTCGCTGTTGTAGCCGCTTGTTTGGTTTGTTTAACAGCCTGCTGATTAGCCCACAAAGTAGCCGAATAGTGGTACTGCACGCTGTATTGCTGCAACAAATACGGGATATTTTCATAGCGCGTATCGGGCGAACACTCCATAGTGGGCAATGCCTCAAAAGGCAGGCGCGACAATATGCCATCGGGAATAAGGATAAGCCGATTAACACCATCTAACAAGCCTGCTTCAACTATGGGAAGCAAGAGGTGACGGTACAAATCGTAGCCGTAGGTAAGAAAATCGTTTTTGCCGATTTGCTTAAACGACAACAAAAAATCTTCCACCAAACCCTCAAAATCGGCGGGCAAGGGTGTCTCCTGCCAATAGTTTTTTTCGGCAGTGAGGGCAATAATGTAGAGGTTTTGCTCGCTCACTACATAACTAATAAGGGCTGTTTGGGGCGGCAAAAGGGCTTGCGTTTGGGCAATAGTAGTAGCACCAACATCGTATTTGAGGCGGTAGTAGTCCGGAAAATCGCTTTCTAACTGCTCTATCAAAGCATCGTATTGTTGTTTGTAGGCAAAATGCTGGCTTTGCCATTCGGCTAAGGCGGAGCTGTCTTGTTCTTCGGTTTTTTTGTAGCCTTCTTCGCTAATGCGCCGCTCCAAATAGGTGAGTTCTATCCGCAAATCGTACTCTTGCTGCACCAAATCGGGTGGCAACTGTGCTGCAAGACGCGCTTCGGCATCTTTCATACCCGCAAACAACAAAACGGCTTTGCTTTTCTCCGAAAAATGAAACGCCAAATCAATAGGACGCTCAGGCAGGCTATAGCCCAATGTAGCATTGAAGCCGCTCAATGGAGCAACAGCACCATCGGATTGCAGCAATTTTTGATACGCAAAAGCAGCCTGCAAACCTGCATCATACACCTTTGTTTTGCCTTTATCTGCTAAGGTGAGTTTGCTGCCTTCGGTTTTGTAGCTCTGCCGCATTTGGTCAATAAGGGCATCGGCACAAGTGTAGTGGGCAAGGGCAGCGGCAAGGTCTTGGGTGGCTTGGTCTTGTTGGTATAGGGCAAAAAAGGTAGCGGCTTTGGCGGGCAATACTTTTAACAACTCTACAGCACTATTGTAGCCCTCCAAAGGTGGCAGGGGGTAATGGTCGGTTTCGGGCACGGTGAGGGCTAAGGAATGTAGGGCTGTTTGGTAGTGGTGTAGGGCTTGGGGGTATTGGGCTTGGGCGTGGTGGATTTGGGCTAAGTTTTGATAGGAGTGTGCGGTATCAGGATGTTGTTTTCCGAGAGCGGTTAAACGAATAGCTAAGGATTTTTGATAATAGCTAATGGCTTGGGTATAGTCTCCTTTATCGTTATAGCAAACTCCCAAATTATTATAACTACCTGCTACATAGGGGTGTTGTTCGCCAAGGGTGGTTAAGCGAATAGCTAAGGCTTGTTGATGATAGCTAATGGCTTGGGTATAGTCTCCTTTATGATAATAGCAATTTCCCAAATTATTATGGCTATATGTTGTATTGGGGTGTTGTTCGCCGAGGGTGGTTAGCCAAATAGCTAAGGCTTGTTGATGATAGCTAATCGCTTGGGTATAGTCTCCTTTTTCAACATAGCAAATTCCCAAATTATTATAGCTACTTGCTGTATAGGGGTGTTGTTCGCCAAGGGTGGTTAAGTAAATAGCTAAGGATTGTTGATAATAGCTAATGGCTTGGGTATAGTCTCCTTTATCGTTATAGCAAACTCCCAAACCATTATAAGTATCTGCTGTATCGGGGTGTTGTTCGCCAAGGGTGGTTAAGCGAATAGCTAAGGCTTGTTGATAATAGCTAATGGCTTGGGTATAGTCGCCTTTGTACCAATAGCAATTTCCCAAACACTGATAGCTACTTGCTGTATCAGGGTGTTGCTCGCCAAGGATGGTTAAATGAATAGCTAAGGATTGTTGATGGTAGCTAATGGCTTGGGTATAGTCGCCTTTGTACATATAGCAAGTCCCCAAATTATGGTAGCTCGTTGCTGTACTAGGGTGTTGTTTGCCGAGGATGATTAATTCAATAGCTAAGGATTGTTGGAAATAGCTAATCGCTTGAGTATGGTCTCCTTTATGAGCATAGCAAGTTCCCAAATTATTATAGCTACTTGCTGTATCAGGGTGTTGCTCGCCAAGGGTGGTTAAATGAATAGCTAAGGATTGTTGATGGTAGCTAATGGCTTGGGTATAGTCTCCTTTATTACCGTAGCAAACTCCCAAATTACCATAACTACTCGCTGTATTGGGGTGTTGTTCGCCAAGGGCGGTTAAGCGAATAGTTAATGCTTGTTGATGATAGCTAATGGCTTGATCATAGTTACCTTTGTAATAATAGCAAGTTCCCAAATTATTATAAACATTTGCCGTTTCCACACACTCCTCTCCCCAACGTTCCAAACATATTTCCAAAGCTTTTTCTGCTTTTTCTATTCCTTCATCGTTTTTTCCGCTTTGCCATAAACACTCGCTGTGTTTATTTAAGCACTGCACATAAGATTCGTAGTGTTGGGCGGCTTCAAAAGCGGCGGCGGCGGGTGTCAATAGTTCTATGGCTTGGGCGTATTGGGCTTGTTGCATTAGCTCGGTGGCTTGCTCCATATTTTTTTTGGCTTGTTGTATAGTTAGCATCTGCTTGGGTTGGGGTGTTTAAGGGTGAATAATTAAGGGTTTTCTTGGGTGTTTGGTGGCAGCTAAGAAAGCATTTTTTTTGTTAACGCTGACAGGGTTTTGAACCCTGTCAGCGTTCATAACCCGCCTTTTTTTTGCGGGCAAAGGTAGGGATTTATTTGTTGGTTTGTATGTGGTTTTAGATAATATTGTTAGGCAGAAGGAATATTTTTGCAGTTGCGTGAATAGTCTTTCAATTTAATATTGTCGTTAGCGTTTGTCCGTAGGGTAGGGTTTAAACCCTACCCTACGGACTTTTGCAGTTGCGCGAGTCACTTTTGCAGTTGCGCGAGTCACTTTTGCAGTTGCGTGAGTCACTTTTGCAGTTGCGTGAGTCACTTTTTTATACAGCAAAAAAATATTTTCATGCAACCTTCTGCACAATAATTGTGTCAATTTGATAACGACATTATTAGGTGGTATTTCAGAAAACGGCAACAATGGTAAAACATTCCAATAAACCCTGAAAGGGTGATAGGTTTATAGCAACAAAAATCGGAATAAAAAGACAAAAACCCCGAAGGGGTGAAATGATGTGATGTTTTGTCGAATAATGTGTCACCCCGTCGGGGTTTATGTTAATTATTCTATTGTTTCTGGGCTATAAACGTGTCACCCCATCGGGGTTTTTATTATTTTGAGCTTGTAATCTTGTCAGTTAATCGGTTTGTTTGGATAATAACAAATAACACCTTGATAAGACCGTTATCAGATTGTCATTATCAAATATCACGCATTTGTCATTTTTTTAGAACAACACAAGCTGGAACTACTTTTTAATGTCGTTATCAAAATGTAACGTTAGAGCAAAAAAAATATTTTCATGCAACCTTCTGCACAATAATTGCGTCAATGTAACGTTAGAGCAGTAGCAGTATTTCAAACACACATTTAGTCTGCTTCGCCAATACCGTATTTTTTTATCATACATCAAATTGATCTATTCACCCTTTCAAAACCAATATCCAATAATTATGGTTATAGAGCATCGTTTTATTCCGAGTGACAATCCGGGCAAAGGTGTTTGGCTTAAAAACTTTGCAGCCAAAGTTCCTTTGTATAAGGACAAGTACAATATCACCGATGAGGAATTGGCAGATATTATACAAGGCAGTTTCTATTTTAGCTATGTGGTAGACAGGCATAAGCAGGTAGAGGAGTTTAAAATCAATTGGACTACTTTTCGCGACGAACTGCGCGACGGCAACCAACAAAATGGCATAACTTTGCCTTTACCCACTTTGCCCGATTTCGGCACACCTCCGCCCGCTGTTCCCAATGGTATCCTAAAACGCGCTGCTTTGTTGGCACAACGCATCAAAAAACACCCTGCATACGTCGAGGCAGATGGACGCGATTTGGGTATTGTTGCCGAAAAATCAGCTTTTGACCCGCAAAAAAACAAACCCGCTTTTAGCATTCGCTTGATAGAAGGCGGTCATCCCGAAATTGTTTGGCGCAAAGGTAATATGGACGGCGTAGAGATTTGGGTAAAACGCAATACCAACAACAAAGATTTCGTCCTTTTGGCGTATGACCAGCGTCCCAATTATACCGATATGCACCCTCTTCCCGAAGCAGGCAGCTCCGAAGTATGGCAGTATCGCCTTATCTACCGCTACCATGACAAGCAAGCGGGTATGTGGAGCGATGTGGCATCGGTGACGGTCGGGAACTAATGCACAGATTTTCCTACAAACGAGCGGCTACCTTTCCTTTTGGGGAGAGGTAGCCGCTTGGTTTTTTATGATAACTGCTGTTAGGCACTAATACTTCTACGAGTTAATTTTGCGGGCTGATTTTGCATGTAGAGATACCCGGTAGGTAGCAGCGATACTTGTATCGCTTTTTGATGTGAGGGCTGAAAAGCAATAAGCCCAAGTTGATTAGCAAGAGCCGATACAAGTATCGGTACTACATATGCTGTTCCAACATTTTAATAAACGAAACTATTACAGGACTGTACCTTCGTACCTTGTAACCTTTAGTGGGTTTTGAACCCACTAAAGGTTTTTTTTACGAAGCAGGTAACAGGTGGAAGGGCGTAGATATAATAAGTTTGGTTTCAAAAAAAAATTTCGCAAAAAAGTAAAAAAATCTTTCAAAAACCCTAACAAAACGACACCTTTTAAGAGTATAGATTGTAAGGCAAGCAAACGCAAGGGTTTTGTTTCTAAAAAGCGGCTTTAAAAAAAGTTTCGCAAAAAAATAAAAAAACTTTTCAAAAACCCTAACAAAACAACATCTTTTAAGAGTATAGATTGTAAGGCAACCAAACGCAAGGGTTTTGTTTCAAAAAAGCGGCTTTCAAAAAAGTTTCGCAAAAAAAATAAAAAAACTTTGCAAAAACCCTAACAAAACAACATCTTTTAAGAGTATAGATTGTAAGGCAACCAAACGCAAGGGTTTTGTTTCAAAAAAGTGGCTTTCAAAAAAGTTTCGCAAAAAAAATAAAAAAAGTTTTGCAAAAGCCTAACAAAACAACATCTTTTAAGAGTATAGATTGTAAGGCAAGCAAATGCAAGGGTTTTACTGCAAAAAAGCGGCTTTCAAAAAAGTTTCGCAAAAAAAATAAAAAAACTTTTGCAAAAACCTAACAAAACGACATCTTTTAAGTGTATAGCGTGTAAGGCAAATGAAATTACTGGTAATCACATAAAGGCAAACCCCGAACAGCCTTGTAAAACAAAAAAGTAGGGCGCGGTAGCCGAAAAGCGCACGAGTAGGCATAATGTTCTTAATACAGAATCGTTTAACAATGAAAAAGTTCAATTTAATCCCCGTTTTCTTCGCCGTTATTATGGCAGTGTTTTTCTTCGCTTCTTGTGAGAAAGAAGTAATGACTGATGTGGTCACAGAAACCAATAATTCTGAAAACCTACAACCATCTAACGTGCCGTCCTCTTCTTCAAAAGAAATTACTTTAACCAATGGATACAAGTATGTTACTTTTCGTTTAGTAGATAAAGGACAAAGTTACGACCAAAATCATTTTAAATTAGTTACAGTAGACAAAAATGAGCAAATTAGTACTGAAACTCATACCGATGATTTAGAAGGTTATGAAAATGCCCAGTATGAACATTCAATAAACGCTATAACAAATCAACTGCCGACTATCGAAATTGTTAAAACAAACTATGATGAAACCGAAGATTATCTTATTGAGTTAGACAATAACAAAGTTAAACTTCCTGATATGAAGTCTAACTCGAGAGACTGTTCATGGTATAATGGCTCTTGTGTGATACATAATGGTTGTTGGGTTAGCAGGTATTTATGTTCCTGCGGAGGTGCACATTATAGCTCTTGTAATTTTGGCAATCTATTTCATTGGCATAGTTATTAGTTTTTCAAAAAAAACTTTTGACAGAGTTAGGCACATTATTGATTTCAAAACCGTCCCCTATTATCCATAGTAAAAGCTATAATAGCGATTTTTAGCCTATTGTAGGCAGTGTTTTACAAAAAGCTAAAAATCGCTATCTTTTCAAACAAAAAAACAATCTAAAAAATACAGCGGGTTTAAAACTGCGAACATACCGCTCCATAAATTATTAGTAGCAGCCTCGCATAGCCGAAAAGAGGACAAGAAGTAGGCACGCAAGCACCGCCAAACGAAGCGTAAAGAGTGGGCGAAAGTAGTATGAAAAGTAAATCTTTTTTGTTTATTCCAATTCTTGTCATAATGGTTTTGTTTTTTAGTAACTTAACTCAATCGGCTGGGCTAAATAGACCTTCAAAATCCAAATCCGATGTTCAGGGATGTGTCAATTTTTATGAACACCATGATGGACAAGGGCAACATTTTGGATGCTTTCCTGCTGGAACTGTGTATTCAAATTACGATGGAAGAGGGAGATTATCTTCCATAAACATTCCAAGCGGTTATAGAGTTAGATTGCACAAAGTAAAAAATCATATGCCTGATGAACAGTCTTCTTGGCGTAATGGACCGATGCTTTGGAATTTTGAAGAACGATGGAATGATTGCAATTGTAAAGTAGAGGTTCGTTCCTACTAGTTGCTTAATTAATGTAGTTGCTTCTCAAACTTACATTTTCGCAAATTTGGTGTAGATACCTACTCAAAACATTGGTATAATTGCCAAATTAAAACCCTATAGGTTTAATTATCTTCCTCCTCCTTCTTTCAAACAGCCCCCCCCAAAGAAGCCTCAATGTGCTTCTTTGGGGGTTTCTGTTTATGTTGCCTGCTTCCCCACCAAAAAACACCGATGCGTCCGCGAATCCCGAAAATCGGGCGGCAGTGTTTGTTGGCTAATGTCCTTGATGTCGACACCTGTGAAGGCGGCTTCCTGCAAACGAAAACGGCGAAAATTGGTCGAAAAGATGAGCTTACCTCCCGCAGTCAGGCGGTCTATGCAGCCTTGGATAAGCTGAACATGGTCGCGCTGAATGTCCAAAATATCAGCCATGCGTTTGCTGTTCGAAAAAGTGGGTGGGTCAAGCACTACCACATCGTATTGTTCGCCGCTCGGCTGGGCGAGCCATTGCAAAATATCGGCTTGCAAATAGTGGTGTTTGGCTTGTGTGAAACCGTTGAGGTGCATATTTTCTTTTGCCCACGAAAGGTAGGTGTTAGATAGGTCGATGGTGGTGGTGTGGGTGGCACCACCTGCTGCGGCATAGACCGAAAAACTACCCGTATAAGCAAATAAATTCAAGAAACGCTTGCCGTGTGTCATCGTTCGCACCATCTGGCGCGTCTGGCGGTGGTCGAGAAACAAACCTGTGTCTAAATAGTCGGAGAGGTTGACATAGAACTGCAAACCGTTCTCCTGCACAATGAAGGTGTTTTGCGAATCGGCGAGTTTTTCGTATTGGGAGGTGCCGCGCTGCCGTTCGCGCGTTTTCAAAAACACATTATCTATAGGTATATTGGTGGCTTGTGCAGCTATGTCGAGGCAGCTTTGCCAAAAGGCAGGCGTGTGCTGGTGGTCGGAGTCGCCTTTGGGATAGGCACAAACATAGAGGCAGTTGCCATAAATGTCGATGGACAAAGGGAAATCGGGTAGGTCGCAGTCATAGATGCGGTAGCAACTCAACTGCTGCCGACGCGCCCACTTGTGGTAGTGTTTGTACATCTTTTGGACGCGGTTCTGGAAACTTTCGAAGGACATGGTGGGAAGTTGTGACTTTGGAGGGTGAAAGGCGGGCGTAAGCCGCCGCAAAAAAAACATGACGACAAAAAGCGCGAATGGCGAAGCGCGTTAGGGATGTGGAGGGTGGCGTTAGCCAGTGCGTAGCTTGCGAAGTACCGAAGCGTAGCGAAGCCCGTAACAGCCCGCCCGCAAGGGAACGCCCAAAAATTCATGTACGCACTTGTTCAAAAAATGTAGCGTAAATTTTGATAACGACATTATTAGGTGGTATTTCAGAAAATGGCAACAATGATAAAATATCCAAACAAACCCTGAAAGGGTGATAGGTTTATAGCAAAAAAACGGAGCAAAAAAGGTATAAACCCCGACGGGGTGGCATTATGCCATGTTTTTTTGCATCATTTCACCCCGTTGGGGTTTATGTTATACTAAATTGAATACAGTCTTCGGATTTTGTAAAATGCTGGCAGTGTTTGAGACAAATAATTGCGGTCACAAAAATGTACAGCTGCCTACACTATTTTCGCTGTCCGAAATAGTGCTGTTTC
The DNA here is from genome assembly GCA_016787295.1 of Chitinophagales bacterium. GTDB lineage: Bacteria > Bacteroidota > Bacteroidia > Chitinophagales > UBA2359 > JAEUUX01. The sequence continues at coordinate 191 of JAEUUX010000006.1, read as the reverse complement.
GGTCGTTGAGGCACCGAAGTCACGAAAAAACAGACAAAGAATGATAAATTGCCTCAACGATTGCCTACATTTTGTGGTAGCTAATGTGGAAAAACAGACAAAATGCCTACGATTTTGCTTGCTACCACAAAATTAAGCAAAGACCACAGCACGCCGGACGAATCCACGCGAAAAAGAACACCCTTTTTTGT
>JAEUUX010000277.1 GCA_016787295.1 Chitinophagales bacterium | reverse complement strand
TGGGCATTAGCAGTCAGCGTAGTAGTCATTATGCCATAAAGCGCTACAAAAATCGTAAAAATGTGTTTAGGTTTCATTAAAACTGTTTTTATGTAAGTTAAAAGTGTAAAGGTAATGCTTTTTGGAGTATTGGCAAAGAGTTTGGGTGTTTTTTTTAGGTGTGCGTCTTTAGTCCGCATACAATGTACAACATCTCCGCAAGGTAGGGCTTAAACCCTAATTGCGGAGATGTCTGTTTGATTACCATCGCATTTATCCATCAAAAGTGCATTTTCATTTCTCTATATCCCATAAAAACAATATCTTTGTGCCAATAAACCATAAAACCAACCAATGGAAACTATTTACTTCACAGATTGGACGCTGCAAAAGTTGCACAATGCTTTTGGGTTGCGGGAGGTTGATAGCTTACCTGCTCTTGAAATGTGGCTTAATACGCCCGATAATTTAGATGACCTTGACCGTGCCATATTAGACCGCATCAGCCGACAATTAAAAAGCACCATCGATACTTACCAAGACCAAGAACTTGTTCTCAAGTGTATTGGGGCTAAAACCACTTTTTAATGTCGCTATCAAACTAAATACAAGTAGGGTTTAAACCGTATACTATACAAAAACGCTATTCGACAAGATTAAACGGAAAGATTATTGAGGACAAAAGCATGGCGACGATTTGGGCAATCGCCGTCCAAATTAATGTATCGCTTTGTCGTATATTGCTTGAAATCAAGACGGAATGAGCGCTCATTCGAGTGAAATGAGTGCTCATTCGAGTGAAATGAGTGCTCATTCGAGTGAAATGAGTGCTCATTCGAGTGAAATGAGTGCTCATTCAAGTGAAATGAGTGCTCATTCGAGTGAAATGAGTGCTCATTCGAGTGAAATGAGTACTCATTCGAGTGAAATGAGCGCTCATTCGAGTGAAATGAGCGCTCATTTGGCTTATCTATTCCCCTTAGCTCGGTTGTGTGTTTTGCAAAGCATTTGGCAGTTCTTGGCATCTGTGGCTCCGCCTTTTGACCATGCTGCTACGTGGTCGGTGTCCATTTCGGCTAATTTCCAGATTTTCTTTTGGTTGGTGCTAAATAGTCTTTCAATTAGATAACGACATTAGGTGGTATTGTAAAAAGGATAACGGTAAAAATGCTAAGACAAATAAACCCCGAAGGGGTGAAATGATGTCATGTTTTGTCGAATAATGTCACTCCGTCGGGGTTTATGTTAATTATTCTATTATTTTGAGGCTATAAACGTGTCACCCCGTTGGGGTTTTTATTATTTTGAACTTGTAAGCTAATCGGGTTTGTTTTGATAATAACAAATAACACCTTGATAAGCTTGTTATCAGCGTGTCATTATCAAAATATTATTTCGCATTTGTCATTTTTTTACAACAACACAAGCTAAAACCACTTTTTAATGTCGTTATCAAAATGTATAATGTTAAGTATATCCTACTCTACCTCAAATTTAGAGCCATAGTCATTCATTGCTTTCATGATTGGTAGTAGTTTTTTCCCTTCTTCGGTTAAACTATACACCACTTTGGGCGGCACAACTTGGTAGACTTCGCGATGAATTACCCCTTGTTCTTCTAACTCGCGCAATACTTGGGAGAGCATTTTGTCGTTTATTGTAACCAAAATCCGTTTGAGTTCGCTAAAACGCAGAGGGTTTTCTCGAAGATTCCAGATTAGAATCCCTTTCCAACGTCCTCCCACAATTTGCAGCGTTAGGTCTACTGGACAATAAAAAAAAGTACCGTTTAGATTGTATCTTTTCATGGGGCAAAGGTAGTCTTTTTGATAGTACTTACCAAAAAAACAGTGCTTTCATTTTGGTAAGTTAGGAAAGTGCAATAACAATAAGCCTTACCTTTGCAGCGATATTTAACAAACATCTAAATTTTACAATTTTTATGACTCCATCAGATTCATTAGGACAAAAGGTAGCCCAACTTATTGTGGCAGAAGAATCCCCGTCTGCCACTGCTCAAACAGCCATATCAGTTTCACGAGCGATTTTAGAAGGTAATTGGGCAAAATTAGATACTTTGCTCGACTCAAACTTTACCTATACGGGCGACGGGTATGTTTTTACAAAAGATGAATATATCGGGTTTATGCAAGATATGCGCGCCGCATTTTCAGATTTTGATATGACACTCGAAAAAATAGTAACGGAAGGAAATTTCGTCTCTATTCGGTTTAGTTCAAAAGTAGTCAATACAGGTAAATTTATGGGAGCGCCTGCCAATCAAAAGAATTTGGTAGTGACTGGTATTTTTCAAAGAAAAGTAGAAAATGGCAAAGTCATGCAAGAATGGCAGACAACCGATTTGCTGGGAGTAATGAGTCAAATTGGCTTTGGCGCAACTTTGGGTTATGCTATTTTTGCAACTGGTTTCAAAGTCGAACAACCAAGACCTGCTCGCAAACCTAACGATTTTTTGCAGGTTGATGGTAAAGTAGAGAATTTTGACAAACTATCGCCCAAAGAAAAGAATAGATATGTGAAAAACTATTCAAAAAAATAGGTAATATTGCTACCTAATTTCTGTTTATAAGATTTTTTATACTGAATTGAAAATACTTTTCGGATTTGATAATGAATGATGTTACGTACTCGTCTCAAAATGCAACATCAATTAACGACCATTTGCCGTTCCTCCAAATGCTATTATCGTAAGTGACAAATAGTGATTCTACTTTTTTGCTCACCCAAAAAAGTAGCAAAAAAAGGTGTTCTTTTTCGAGTGGATTC
>JAEUUX010000237.1 GCA_016787295.1 Chitinophagales bacterium | reverse complement strand
ACCGCCTGTTGAGCCAGTAGAAGCTGTTGAGCCAGTACCGCCACCGCTACCGCCGGTTGCACCAGTAGAAGCCGTTGAGCCAGTACCGCCACCGCTACCGCCTGTTGAGCCAGTAGAAGCTGTTGTACCGCCACCGCTACCGCCGGTTGCACCAGTAGAAGCCGTTGAGCCAGTACCGCCACCGCTACCGCCGGTTGCACCAGTAGAAGCCGTTGAGCCAGTACCGCCACCGCCTGTTGCTGCTGTAGATGCTGTTGAGCCAGTACCGCCACCGCCTGTTGCTGCTGTAGAAGCTGTTGAGCCAGTACCGCCACCGCCTGTTGCTGCTGTAGAAGCTGTTGAGCCAGTTGCTCCGCCACCGCCTGTTGCTGCTGTAGAAGCTGTTGAGCCAGTTGCTCCGCCACCGCCGGTTACAGCAGTTGAGCCACCACCACCGCCTGCCGGCGTAGTTGCTGCTAGGAGTAGTCCGTCGTTAGTAAAGGTGTTAGAAAGCTCTAAGACAGGGATTTGTGTCCAGTCTTTGTCTCCTACCCCTACTTTCATGTACAAGGAATTATCGGTTCCAATATCTAAGGCTACCGTACCTATAGGTGCGGGTAGTCCTATCAATGTGGGATTGCCATTTATAGATAGTGCATGTTTTGTTGCACCGCCTAATAAAGACGTTTCCGATGAATTGTTTTCCCTTGTACCATCTTTGTTATTGCCTGCCCAAACCGTTGTACCGATGGAACAAAGCAAAACTAAGGTTAATAATAATTTTCTTCTCATAAAAAGGGAATGAAACATTAGGAAATAATAGATATATTAAGGAATAAGCTATAAAAGGAACTTTCAAGAGATAAGGAAAATGGGAATCTTGGTGTGTCTCAAAAGAAGGGAAATCTGACTATTTAATAATCACCGTAAAATTGCAAGAAATTGAGTGCAAAGTTAAGGTGTTTGAGACGAAATTTGGCGTACAATTTTTGGGAGTTGTAATTGATGTTTATTTGTAATATGTTGGATTTGGTGACACTTGCCTATTCAATTTTGAGGAATATGGTTTAGTTTTTTATGGTGTTTTTTTGCTTAGTTTCTAGTTCGTTTAGTTGCATAATCAACCAAGATAGTTCTGATACAGCAAGACTATCGGTTTGAAGGTGCTGTCTAATTTGTCCAATTACTGAATGGTCTTGTTTGAATTTTTGGTGATATGCAGTATTTTGTTTGTTATTATGTCCTCAAAAAGAAAATAAAATTTGAGAAAACACTACTGGATTTTCATGAACTATTATATATTTAGTGAAGTAATCAGGTAGTAGGGATGATATAGGAATTAGAACTACTAATCAGCAGTGTGTTCATAAAAAAGGTAGTATATCGAGAGGGTAGCACCATTCATATCTCTTAATTTTTTCAGAAGAAAAATAAGGAGGTATGTAGTGTAGAGACTCATGGCGATAGTAATTTTTATGCTTTTTCGAGGGTGAATATTGTTATTTCAGGGCGAACATTGAACCGTATTTGCCACAAATGTCCCAAGGCTCGATTAATATACAATTTTCTGCCATCTTGTAAATCAATTTCGCCTGCGGAGTATTTTTTATTTTTCACAGGAAGCATTGGAGGTTGCAAAAATGGTGGTTTACATTGACCTCCGTGTGTATGACCTGCCAAGATCCAGCCTTTGTATCCATTCCAAACATTCAAATCGCAAACATCAGGATTGTGGCAAAGAACGATGTTTGCTTTGGTCGCATCATATTGGGTCATTACTTTTTCGGGTGCAAAATTTAATGCCCAATAATCGTCAAATCCAATGAAATTTAACCCACTAATGTTTGTTTGTTGGTTCTTTAAAAGTTGGATAGTTGCATTTTTGAGTAATTTGGAAATTTTATTTGCCACTTTTTGTTCTGCCCAATTTCTGCCATAATCATGGTTGCCTAAAATGCCGACTGTTCCCAATTTCCCCTTAACTGTATGTTGCAAAACTATTTCCAACTGCTCAAATTGTTGTTTGTTTTCATAATTTACATAATCACCCGTATAGACTACAAAATCGGGAGCGAAAGTTTGTGCTTTTTGGAATGATTTGATAATAAAATTGTAGTCAAATCGATTGCCTACATGAATGTCGCTAATTTGCATCAATGTTTTGCCTACCAATTGTTCAGGAAGGTTGTGGATTGGCATCTTTCGTTTGACAAAGTCTACCCAAAATGGCTCTATTTGCCAAGTGTATAGACCTGTCATCAAACCTGCTCCAATAGTTCCAAGAAGTGATTTTTTTATAAAAGTACGTCTTTGCATATCAAATACATTGTAAGGAATGATGAAATATTTGTGAAATCAAAGGGTTTGCACATTTTTTGTTTTGGGTATTGTTATCTGCAAAGTTTAGTTAAAACTGCCAAAGCTCCGGATAAGCACTTTGCTTTTTTTACATAAAAACACCAAAAACGGCTGATTCCCAGATAATAGGAGTCAGCCGTTAGTAGTAACACTTCATTGGTTTTCCCAGATGAAAAACTCGCGAATAATCATGCTTTCTCTGTCATACAACTTCCAATAGTAACGACCATTGGGGCAGCGGTCTTGGGGCAATTGCACCACAAAATCGGTGGTATTGTCAGCAATATCTAAGCGCAAGATAGTTTGTTTTCGGTTGTTTTCTATCCGCAGTTTCAAAGGAGTGTCGGTGGGTTGAATACGAAACGATAATTGAAAATTTTTGCAACGAATGCCGTTGGGCGGCAAAAAAACTGCTATTTCCTCTATAGTAGCAGAATCGGAGCGCTGTGTGGCAGATAGGGCTTTGGCATATTCTTCTACTACTCGAAAGGATTGGGCTTCGTGCGTAGAAAAGCCAGAGGCTTGCGGCGCAATATGGTCACTTGCCAACATAGATTCGATATTTTGCTGCATAGCGAAATTATCATCAATATCTAATAGCAATTCACAAAAATCGCTATACTCAGAGCCATTTGTCACGCTTTCCAAACTTTCCTCTAAGGCAGTTTCTTGCAAAGCAGTAAGCATCAAGTCTTCCAATAAGACAACTTCGGCAAATTGAGCATTGCTGCGTACCAATTCGTCAAAAATGGCTTGCTGTTCAACTGTTAATTCCTGTAACAAGTATTGTTCTATCAATATTTGTTGTTCTTGGGTCAAGGTATTCATACGTTCAATATGTTTGAAGTGGTTAACACTATAGTTTAGACTAATTAGGTGTGAAAAAGTAACGAAAGAAGGCGTGTTAATTAAAATTAAAGTAGCAAAAATTATTGTAGTGTATTACTTTTTGTTTTTGAGATACTTGCTCAAAAACTGTTGAATATTAGGATGTGACATCAGTTCCTTAAAGTATTGACTTTTTCTGATGTTGTTTGCTAATGATTCTTTGCAGTCAAAAATGCGTTTTCGTGATGTGTTTTCGTTGATATCCAAAATCGTAGCAATTTCTTTGTGTGATTTGTCGTCGGCATAGAGTAGGAGTACTTGTTTGCACATTTGCCCTAAGCCATTAATCAAACCCATCACGATTTGATACAATTGCTGTATGCTCATTGCCTCTTCGGTAGTGTCATGTACCATTGCTAAATTGGCGAGGCGTTCTTGGTTGTCATTGTCTTCTTCATCGGAAGAGCTACCACCACCACCTAAATCTACGGTATAGTTTAGTGCATCGCCCCGTCGGCGGCGCAACTGTTTAAGCCATAATTTATAGGCAACACTATATATATAGGTTGTGAATTTAACGGTCAATACAAAATCTGGTTTGTCGCACTGTTTTCTAAAAACCTTAAAACAGTCTAAGACCAAATCACGGGCATTGTCCATATCACCCGAATTGTTTTTGACCAATTTGTGTACCATTTCAAATACCACTTTATGACACTCTTGGATAACTGTCCAATCATTATTAATAAAGCCTTGTATTATCTTGGCATTGCGTTCTTGTTCTGCAACGGATAATGTTGCACGGTTATTGTTGTTGTCTGTCATGTTTATTCCTTTGAGCGTGGAAACGTTACGCAAAAGTAGTGTTTTTTTTCAAAAAAATGTTGTTGTGATTAAACCTTTTTTATTTTGGCAAAATTTAATTATGATTATACACCAATTTTGCCTTTTTTTGCCTATCGATTAGGTTTTTTGCTCATAAAAACGTACCTTTGTAGGAATTTTCTATAGTTTGCATTTTTCTATCAATTAAATTTTATAATCCACATCTTATTGTTAATGAAAAGCAGAACCATTTTTTTGCTTTCCCTATCATTATCTTGCATTTTTCTTTCCCATTCCCTTTTTGCACAAACTGTTGCATGGACAGATACCTATAATGGTACTACCGAAAATGAAGACCGCGGCAATGCAGCCGTTCTTGATGCAACAGGTAATTTGTATACGACAGGCTATAGCTTCCGCGCCGATAATGGGCGCGATATAGTAGCGGTCAAATATACGCCAACAGGCTCAGTGTCGTGGCAACGAACTTTCAACACAGGTAGCGACAATACTGATGAAGGTAAAGCCATTGCCTTAGATGCCAACGGTAACGTGTTTGTTGCAGGGCTTGGCGACCGCAATATGTTGTTGCTTAAATTATCGCCAGCGGGTGACACGCTTTGGTCACGCCAATGGAATGGCGCTGCCAACGGTTTTGACGAAGCCAACAGTATCGTCATAGACCCATCAGGCAACATCATCATCGGCGGAAAATCGGACAGCGACGCTTCCACAGTCACCAACTATGATTATGCTATTGCTAAATACAATACTTCGGGTACTTTGCTTTGGTCACAAACCTACAACGGCACAGGTAATGCTGAGGATTTGGTGAACGATTTAGGGGTTGATGCCTCTGGAAATATCTATGTCACAGGTAGTAGCTTTGGAACTAATGGAGACGAAGATATTTTGACGGTCAAATATAATTCGAGTGGTGTTGTACAATTCAATAAACGAATTGACAGTGGCAATGGACAAGACATTGCTTACCATATTGAAGTAGTGGGCAATAATTTTTATTTGTGCGGTGAATATGCCTCAACAACCTCCGACGACGATTATGTTACCATTAAATACGATTTGGCAGGCACTGTAGTGTGGTCAAAACTATACAATGGTCTGCAAGACGACCGAGCATCTGAAATCAAAGTCGATGCTTCGGGTAATGTGTTTGTATCGGGCAGGTCGGAGTCGGCAGCAACAGCTATTTATAATGTAGTGACTATCAAATACAACAGCGCAGGCACACAACAATGGTTGCATAGCTATGACAATGCAGGCAAGGAAGACCGTCCTTACGATATGGCTATTGATGCTAATGGTAATTGCTACTTGGCAGGCAAAACGGTTACATACACACCCACCGATTCCATTGGTGATGTATTGACCTTTAAAATTAGTGCTACAGGTACAACCGCTTGGGCGCAAATCTATGCCGAAGTTGGCAATGACAACGACGAAGGACGCAACATTGTGATTGATGCCTCTGGCAACGTTTATACTACAGGTTTTGGCTATAGTACCACCCAAAACGATTTGTTGGTTATCAAATACAACAATAGTGGCACACAACAATGGTTTGCACGCTACAACGGACAAGGGGACAATACCGACAAATATCGCCGTATTATTACCGATGCACAAGGCAACGTATATGCTGTAGGTTATTCGTTCAATACTGACCAAGCGCGCGATATGTTAATTACCAAATATAATGCCAATGGTACTTTAGCTTGGACTAATACTTATAATAGTATACCTAACGACAACCCAATGGACGAAGCCAACGATGTGGGGGTTGATGCAACAGGTAATGTTTATGTGGCGGGTACAACCGACGAAAATTTTGCTTTGCTCAAATACAATGCCGCGGGTGTTTTCCAATGGATTCAGACGTATAATAATGCAGCTGATGAATTTGACGAAGCCATAGCGCTATATATTGATGCCGCAGGAGGTGTATATGTGACAGGACGCACCGACGTTGATGCCTCGTCCAATAGCAACTACAATATAGTGACTGCCAAATACAATAGTTCTGGCATACAACAATGGGCGCAAATCTACAATGGAGCCGCTAATGGCAGTGACCGTCCCGAGGCAATGACCGGCGATGCTAATGGTGTCTATATCACAGGACGAAGTGTGGTGGGTGCAACCGAAAATATTTTGACGCTCAAATATAGCCTAACAGGTACTCAAGCCTGGACAGCCAACTATGGCACAACGACCGGTGATGACCGTGGCGATGCTATTGCTGTGTTGAACGGTATAGTAGTAGTAGGCGGACGTACCAGTGCCAACGGGATAGATGATGCTGTAACAATTCGCTACAATGCGACAGGTACACAACAGTGGGCGCAGGTCTATAGCAACACAGGCAACGACCGCATTTATGACATAGCTATTGACAGTTTGGGAATGGTGTATGTGGCAGGACAAAACAACGATGGTGTTGATGACAATGTGTTGGTGATTAAATACAACGGCGCAGGTGTGCAACAATGGCAACGTATTTATGATTCTGGCACAGGCTTTGACCAAGCCAATGCTATTGGAGTAGATTGTGCGGGTAATGTGTGGATAACAGGGCGCTCCGAACCCAATGCAGGCAATGATAATTACCTTGTTATGAAACTCAAAGGCAAAGATGGAGCCATTCTTTGGAGTGATAGCTATGATGCTTTGAATCTAAATTTGTTTGATGACAGCGGCGAGGACATAGCTGTTTTTAGTGCCAGCAATACTAACCATATCTATACGGCTGGTTTTGTGACAACTGCGACACAAGCCGATGCCACCGTTCGTAAATGCACCGAAACCGTGCCAAGTTTGGTGATAAGTCCTGCTAATCCGAGTGTTTGTGCCAACAATCCGTTGGTGTTGAGTGTTTCGGGAGCTACTTTGGGAACATTCCGCTGGAAAGACGGCAATACTGTTTTGGCAACCGATACTACTGTAACGGTGACTCCTACTACTGTTGGTACGAAAAACTATACATTGCAATGGAATAGTGGTAGTTGTAGTGCGACTATCAACGTGCCTGTGGTGGTGGATGCCAGCCCAACGCCTGCTATTACAGGAGCTACGGCAGTTTGTACTGGAGCGCCTTATACATATACCTACAGCGTTACGCCAGTGGCAGGTAATACCTACCTTTGGACGGTGAGTAGTGGTGGTACAATCATAGGGAGTAACACAGGAGCGAGCATTACTGTTCAATGGTCATCAGGAACAGTAGGAACGGTGAGTATTACTCAAACTAATCCGTAAATAAAAGGGCATATTAGCAGGGTTGTGTACATACTGAATATAGGTGAAATGGTCGGCGTAGCCGCCATTAAAAAATACTATGGACACAAGTTTGCGGGGCGAAGCGCGTTAGGGATTGTAGGGGCAGCCGTTAGGCTGGTGCTTGCACCGAAGCGTTAGCGAAGCCCCGTAAAGCCCGACCCGTAAGGGAAACGCCCAAAAAATAATAACCACATTTTTTTTAAAAAATAACCAATTCATCGATGGAATGGTGTTTTTATCTTAAAAAAATGATTGAAAACATGAATAAGAGTCAAATTGCTGTGGTGCCTTCCTATTATCAACGCTACATCGAACAAGCACCTGACCAAGACCTTCTGACGGCTTTGCAGGAAACGGGTGTGGCGATGCTGTTGTCTGAACGTTCGCAACTTGTGGCGTTGGGTGACCATGTGTATGCTCCCGACAAGTGGACTGTGCGTGCTATTTTGCAGCATATTATTGATGCCGAACGCATTTTTGCTTATCGCGCCTTGCGTTTGGCACGGAACGACAAAACACCTTTGCCGGGTTTTGACGAGGATAGCTATGCCAATGTCGCCCCAACACAACATCGTAGCATAGATGATTTGTTTGAAGAATTGGGCTATGTGCGAGAGTCTACTTGGATTATGTTTCGACAATTTGACGAAACTACTATGTTGCGCACCGGTATTTGCTCAAACCATGAAATGTCGGTGGTTGCTTTGGGTTTTATCATTGTTGGACATTTGATGCACCATTTGGCTGTTGTTAAAGATCGCTATTATCCATTGTTATCACTATAAATTGCCATTGTTGTTCATTTTGTTACAAATTTTGTCATTTAGAACGCACTTATAAACATTTTTTAACGGCTAAGACATTTTTTTCTATTTATTCTTGGTTTTTTGGCGTAAAAAATGGAACTTTGCTGCCAAACTAACTCATACCTATTATTGTATTTATATTTCCTAACTAAATTTTATTCGTTTGCAAGGACCAAAACACAACAATCCACAGGATAGTAACAATAAACCTCCTGTGCCAAAAACGGGTGATGGTAGTACTACACCACCCCGAAAAATTATTACGAGACCTGTTCGTGACGAAAGTAAACCGCGCGAAGAAGTGAAGCGTGATACACCACCACCGCCACTACAACAGCAACAACGTCAATTGCCATACAATCGCTTTCAGCCGCCACCCAGCGAAAAGGATAACTACCGAATTAATGACGAAATTCGGGGAGTGAAAGAGGTGCGCCTTATTGGTGACAACGTTCCCGAAGAAGGTATCTATTCTTTTAATATCGCGCTGGAAATGGCAGAAGAGCGAGGGTTAGATTTGGTGGAAATTGCTCGCAATGCCACTCCGCCTGTTTGTCGTATTATCGATTACACCAAATTTTTGTACGACAAAAAACGCCGCGACAAAGAAATTAAGCAAAAAGCTCAAAAAACTATTATTAAGGAAATTCGTTTTACACCCGAAACCGATGACCACGATATTGAGTTTAAGACCAAACATGCCGAACGTTTTTTGGAAGAAGGCGCTAAGGTGAAGGCTTATGTGAGTTTCAAGGGGCGCGGTATTTTGTTTAAAGATCGCGGCGAATTGCTGTTGCTCAAATTTGCAGACAAACTAAAAGAACATGGTTCGCTGGAACAGTTACCCAAATTGGAGGGCAAACGTATGTTCATTTTTATTACGCCTAAGAAGAAAAAATAAATCTTGTTCGTTCAAGTAACACTACAACGGTAGTGAGCAACCATAAAAAATTATGTGTTGTGGTTTTTTGCGCTTTTTTTGATTGAAAAAATGGTGTTAATGCCTCATTTTGAGCCTAAAATTGTATGTTTTTAGCTTTATCTATTTTTTTAATATGAAAATACAACACATAAGTATCAGTCGCCTTTTTGACCAGTTTGACTACGAAATTCCCTTAGCTAACGAAGCGGGATTGGTAGTGCTTACTGGTCCAAATGGCTATGGAAAAACTACTATTTTGAGGATTTTGGGGGCGATTTTGGGAGAACGCATAATTTATAACAATATATTAAGCAAATTACAAAATATACCCTTTAAAACAATAAATATCACTTTTTCTGACGGAAAAGTGATGAAGTTGGATAGAACTGAAAACACACCATTTACTATGGACGGATTATCTACTTATATGCGTACACCTATTAGTGTTTATCGGCTGCAAGACCAACGAATACTATCATTAAAAAATGCTGACAAGAGCAAATTATACAATGTCACTTTATCCATTACAGAATTCGCTCAACAATTGGCTACTACCATACAACAATACTTGAGTCAATCAGACCAAATTGCTCGACAATTGGACAGCAGTTTTCCATTGCGGGTTTTGTCTGAAAGTGTTGCTTTGTTAGAAACAGAATTTAATCGCCGTTTTTTGCAGGTCAAAAATAAACAAGATTTGTTGTGTTTGTATGGTATTTATGATGTAGAACAAGCCATTCCAAGTTCTTTTGACCCCGAAAGTGGGCGCCTACTTTCTGTTTATTTGGCAGATACCGAGAAAAAATTGGCTGTTTTTGATCCTTTGTTAGAAAAACTTAATTTGTTTGTAGACATTATTAACAAAAGAAAATTTGCCAATAAAACGCTCAAGATAGACCGAGAAAAAGGGTTTTATTTCGCAACACCAATGGGCAAAGAAGTGGAGTTGGCGTATCTATCGAGCGGCGAACAACAAGAACTTATTTTGTTATATCGCCTCATTTTTACGCTTCCCGCAACAGATACTTTGCTGTTGATCGACGAACCCGAAACTTCTTTACATGTGGTTTGGCAGGAGACTTTTTTAGATGATTTGCTTCGTATTATGCAACTTTATCCCAACCAAATACAAGCCATTGTAGCGACACATTCGCCACAAATTATTAATTTACATGGTGATTTGGTGGTTGATTTGTATCGTTTACAGAAAAAAAATACGCAAAACATTGGAAATAAGTAGCACTTATCGGCAGAGAATAACAGCCTTGCAGTTGGCATTCAATACGGAGCAAAATGAAGGCAAAACATTGGTTTTGGTGGAAGGTGAAGATGATGCACGCCTATACAGAAAGTTTTTTACTTCTGAAGGGGTCAAAATAGACTTTATGAATGGCAAAAATAACGTAGAAAAGGCACTTCGCGATATCGATTTTGTTCATGCAATAGGTGTTTGTGATGCGGATTTTATTCATTTGGAGCAAAGAAACAGTCCTTTACCGCATTTATTTTTGACCGATGTGCATGATATAGAGCTGTTAATTGCTTTCAATGATTCTAGTTTTCGCAATGTGTTTTGTGAGTATTTTTGGCAAAAAACAGATAGCGAAATGTTTGATATCCGCTATAAAACCTTGCGTGCTATTACTTTTTTGGGTTATATACGTTGGTATAATGAGCAAAATAATTTGTCACTATCATTTGACCATATAGATTTGCGGCAACTATTTCATCATCAACGATACGAAATTCCACGTGATAGCTTATTGGAAAAAATCATGCAACAATCTCCCAATGCTGCTCCAACTGAGTTATCTGATTTGTTGATAGCCATTTACCAAATAATCGACCCTGAACATGACCTTTGGCAATTGTGTAATGGGCATGATTTTATGAAAATACTTGCAAGTTGTATTAGCAAAGAAGTTGCTAAAAAAGCCATTACAGACCAAACATTAAGCAGACATTTTAGAACCGCCTACCACTTTAGCGATTTTCAGACGACTCGCCTTTACCAACAATTGTGTGAATGGTCAACAACCCATCACCTCCACCTATTCCCTCAATAATTCCCCGCTTCTCCTATCCACTAATCTACGACAATATGCGGCTATATACCGTCCTTCCTTATGATTCTCTCAATAGTATTGCACAAAAATTTGGCATTACTTATCAGCAAATTATGTTTGATAACCACCTCGCTTCCTATACGCTTCGTGTAGGACAGGAACTTGTTTTGTCTACTGTTAGCGAAGAAAATGTGCCTGAAATAGCGGATTGCATTGACGAGAGAAGCATAGAAGTGTATAATGTAGACGAAAATATCCCTATTTATGAACCCGAAGCCAACGAGATGTATCCTATTGCGGTGGAAACGGGAGTCGAGTTGCCCGAAGTCAATGTTTGGGAAGAGCGGCATATCAGCGAAAGAAGCGGTGGAGGTGCTACCTATTATACTGTTCGGTCGGGTGATAGTTTGTCTAAAATTGCTAATAAATTCAATGTGACGGTTGATGCCATTAAACGCATCAATAAACTCGATAGCAATGTTATTCATGTGGGGCAAATCTTGAAAATTCCAGCTACCACCACCGTTCCTGCTGCACCACCAACACCATCTAACACTACCACTTCTGTTCAGCAAACTCCCATCTATTATATGGTTGTATCGGGTGACAGTTTGGGTTTGGTGGCAAAGAAAAAAGGCGTAAGCGTTGATGATTTGGTGCGTTGGAACAAACTCAAAAATGCGCAAGTTGGCTTGTTAATTGGGCAAAAATTGATTGTTGGTTATCAAAAAAATACCACTAATACTACCACAAGTACACCACCAACACCACCTCCTGCAACACAAACTCCCATCTATTATATGGTTGTATCGGGTGACAGTTTGGGTTTAGTGGCAAAGAAAAAAGGCGTGAGCGTTGATGATTTGGTGCGTTGGAACAAACTCAAAAATGCGCAAGTTGGTTTGTTAATTGGGCAAAAATTGATTGTTGGTTATCAAAAAAATACTACTAACAATAATACCACTACTCCTTCGCCTGCTCCTACCGTACCACCACCTACTACTGCTCAACCATTGACAATGCCTGCTTTGGTTTTTGCTTTTGACCGCGCCCAGATTAGTTATTCGGTAGGGCAAGGTGGCATAAATAGGAGCAATGATGTGCGAATTATCCAAAATGCTTTGCTTCGAAGCGGTTTTCTTTCGCCCGAAGACCACCAGCAGGAATTATCCGCCGATAATAGTTCTCCCATCTCTGCTCAACAAATAGTACATACCATTGCTGCGATTACCAATTTTAACCAAATTGTTGCGGATATAGATACTAATATCGCTATTATTTTGCCTAACAGTCATTCTCTGATGTATCTCAATACTGTTGCCGAAATGCCACAATCGGACACCGTTGCTGCCGCCCGTAGCACGCTTATTGTGGAAGAGAAAAGTGCGCAAATTATTTTCAGTGAAGGTTTGACGGGATCTGTGGGCAATACCAATTTTGGCAACAAAGTAGCTGATGTGCGAAAAGTGCAACAAGCTTTGCGTCTGTGGGGCTATAGTATCAGCAATAACGAAACACCTGCTCCGACCGAACAATTGCCTATCGACCCCTTGCGGTTGCCCCAGACTATTGCAGCTATTCGACAGTTCCAAGACTCGCGTGTCGATTATTGGCGTGGCAATCGTGATGTGACAGGTAGTACTACCTATATTGATGGGCTTGTTGGCATGAACGAAACCGATTTGACCTATAATATTTTGAAGGCGATGGCAGAATATACGGCTAATTTTATGGTTGGCAGCGCACCTCAAACGTGTAAATTTCGGAACTTACAACGCACGCCTTATACGGTTGATTTGGGTGGGGTGAGCATTATTGGTAACGTTTTGCCCACAAGTCTGTCACTCAAAGAATACGAAAATTTTGGTCTGAATCGTACACAAGCCAAAGCATTACAATATGTTTCGGAACACGAAGGTAATTTTGATGCGATTAATAGCTATGACCGCGCCATTTTTTCATACGGTTTTATACAGTTTGCGGGAGGCGGACGCGGTTTAGCGCCTATGTTGGCAATGATAAAACACAGCTATCCCAATGCTTTCAAACAACGTTTCCAACAATATGGCATTGACGTGGAATATAGTATGAAAGATGGAGACATCGAATCGGCGCAAATAGCCGTATTTGATTTGCGCGTTAAACGTTGGGTACGTCGCGCGGCTGCCGAGAATCTGCTTAAAAATGATAAACTTTTGACCACTATTTTTGTGCGAGCAGCCTATCATCCCGACATACAGCGCGGACAAATTGCTAGTGCCGCTCGCAAATATGTGACCGCAGCGCTCAATATTCGCTTTTCAAAACACCTTAAAATAGGAGACAGTATTGTGCCTTGCGGCAACAAATTGATGACCCAAATAATGCGCTCCGAAAAAGCTCTGACAGTACTTATCGACCTTACGGTCAATCGCTGGACTGTTGCCACGCGCGACCTTTTTGAGACTGCCATAGGAAAAATAGCCTACCTCAATCAACTCAATACCTTCGAGAAATTGTGTACTATAGACGAAAATGCCGTTTTGCGACAAATGATTCAACAAGGTGATTTGTTGGTACAAAAGCGCGTTCGAAGTGTATTGGAAAACAACGACTTGAGTAATCAAAAATCCTAAAACAATTTTCTACCAAACCACCTTACCAATATAAACAACAATGACTCATAATTTAAGTCAGAACAATCCCCTGATGGCGCAATTTATTGCCGAGCTACGCAACATCAATTTGCAAGCTGACCGTATGCGTTTTCGCCGCAATTTGGAACGCATAGGCGAAATTGCTGCCTGCGAAATCGCTCGTCATTTGCCCGTCAAAACTGTCGATATTACTACTCCGCTCGGCACCGCCACCGCCCAAGTGTTGGCAGAACAACCTATTCTTGGTACTATTCTTCGTGCAGGTTTGCCTTTGCATCAAGGTTTATTGAACTATTTTGACTCTGCGGACAATGCCTTTGTCTCTGCCTATAGAAAGCACCACAAGAATGGCAAGTTTACTATTCTGCTCGAATACCTGTCCTGTCCCGACCTCAACGACCGCATACTTATTCTTGCCGACCCTATGCTTGCCACAGGTGCATCTATCCTTGTTACACTCGAAGAACTATTGCGACAAGGTACTCCCAAAAGCATACACCTTGTAGCGGCTATTGCTTGTACAGATGGTATTAGGAAAATCCAACAAAATTTCCCGGATATCAATATCTGGTGCGGTGATATAGACGACGAACTAACTGCCAAAGGCTATATTGTTCCCGGTTTAGGCGATGCGGGAGATTTGGCTTTCGGAGAAAAAATGCAGAATTAAAAAATTATAGTATGAAAACATTTTATTCAGAACGATTATTTATGCGAAAATTAAATCCAGAAGATGTTACTGCCGAAATGTCTTTGTGGTTCGCAGATAATGAATTGATGAGGTATTACACGAACTCTAAGAAGGTAATTACAATAGAATCAATAAAAAATAGTATCATTGAAGGGGCTAATAGTGGCACGTTATTTACATATGGTATATTTTTTAAAGAAAATGCTAAGTTGATAGGTACCATAAAGATTGGTCCAATTAATTTGCATCACAAAATTTCAGATCTTGTGGTCTTGATAGGCGATACGGCTTATCATGGCAAGGGTTTGGCTATCGAAGCAATTAAACTAGGCAACCAAATAGCTTTTGACGAGTATGATCTTAGAAAATTATTTGGTGGTATGTATGAATCAAATACCTCTTCAATAAAAGCGTATACCCGAGCAGGGTGGGTTATTGAAGGCAAATTAAAAGGGCATTATTTAGTTGATGGACAACCACAAGACAGAATACTTGTAGGTTGTTTTAATCCCAAATACTTTAAATAATTTATTGCATGAAAATAGGTTTTGTGGGCAATAACGTAGAAAAATATATTGATGCTTTGAGACAAAATGGATATGACATTATACATGTTCCAACTATTTCTCAAAAAAATACACAAGAACAATTATTATCTACAGAAGTATGTTTCCTAAAAGATTGTTATGAGCATATAGAACTATTAACTAAAAATCATAATAATCTATTTGTTTTAACAACTACTTTTTTTCCTTACAACCAAGGTAGCGATTCACATTTATGGAGTTTTATTGATGATACACCTATTGGTGTTAGTATTTATAAACCTATTTTAGGTGAAAATAGCAGAATACTACTACAACGAAGTGTTGAGATTGATGAACATGCTACCTTAAAAACAAGCAAACAACAGCTTGAAGATGAACTATTTATTCTTTTTACACAAAATATCAACTCATTAGTTCATGGTATGTTACCGGGCGAAGAGATAACAATACAAGGCACTTATCATATATCAGCAGATAGAACTTCTATTGAGTATCTTATTAAAGAATTAGGAGAATACACCCCCATACAAAAATTATGGGACTATGCTGCCGAAAATCAAATGACAGAGAACTTTTGGGACGATTATTTTAACGACATCTCTAACAAATGAAACTCTTAATGTTTTTGCTTTTTAATACTCTATCAATAGTTATTTTAGCTCAAACATCATATAACTATACATTAGATGATGGAAATATATATATTTCTCCAATTCCTTCGGGTATTGGAATAGATCCTCCTGTTAACTATAATGTTACTGATAAACCTTTGATTGCTGAAACTTATGCTAGTAATTCTATGTGTGTGTTAGATGGTTCTACCATTCACAGTCAAGCTACTGGTGTACAAAATGTTTTTTTTGGAGGCGATTCACCCGATATAAATGGCAAAGGAAATTGCGCCATTCCGCTTTATACGAAACAAGTATTCTCTCAAAGTGATTTTCCCATCTTATTAGAAAGTAATTTTTTTTCTTTTTCTAGTGAGGGACTTTATAATGAGGGTTATTTTTGGATAGGAGATGCTAACTATGAAACTTTTTGTGGGTCATCTTACTACTTAGATGGGAATTTGGTACCACAAGAAGGTATTCGTGTTGGAGGTACGCCTACTATAGCACTAATACTAAATCAATATACTAATACAGAGGCATCCTATTATATTGTCAACGAAAGTATGGATTTTGCTGAATTTGGAAACTGGTACAATGCAAAAGTAATTTTTGATACGTTAAATAATAATTTAATTGTTCGTTCCTTTCAAATTAATAATCAATGTGTGCTACCTACTAATACCCATATTGTTTTTGATCAAACTCCATGGTTAAATAACTTTCGTTTAGCTTTATGCGTTGATGATTTAGCTCATGATTTTCATATAAGAACTAATTATAACGAAGTTTTTGCCAATTTTACTATTCCTAATTCTATATGTGTTGGAGAATGCCTAACTCTTACTGCTGATGAAGTTATAAGTAATACTTGTACAGATTTCACCTATTCATGGAAAATAGATAATTTAGTGCCCCAAATTACTACAGGTATTAGTAGAGATATTTGTTTCGACTTGGCTGGCACTTATACCATTACTCTTACCGTATATAGTCCTTATGAGACTGTAAGTAATACACAAACAATAGCGGTTGTAGAAGTTCCTCTTGTTGATTTAGGTGCCGATATTAGTATTTGTTCAGGTGATTCAGTGTTATTAAGTAATCAATTAGAAATAATTGGAGCTTCATATTTATGGACAGATGGTTCTACCAATAACACTCTTATGGCAAATACTGAGGGTGTATATTGGTTAGAGGTGAATGATCAAAATTGTATTAGACGAGATAGTATTTTTGTTAATAGTTTAGACATTATGCCCAGCATACATTTAGGTAATGATACAATTATTTGTAAAAATACTACAGTGACTTTAGATGCTACTGTAGAAAATGCCAATTCTTATGTTTGGCAAGATGGAAGTACCAGTCCTTTGTATACAGTTGAACAAGCAGGGATGTATACAGTAAGTATATCTAATGATTGTGGTGTCATAATAGATACTATAGCTGTTGCTGTTGATACTATTGGATTAAAGCTTGATTTAGGAAATGATCAAACCATTTGTGCTGGTGATACAATAAATTTAGATGTAACACAAGACAATATAGCCAGTTATTTATGGCAGGATAATACTATGCTACCTATTTATACAATTGAAGACGAAGGGTTATATGTGGTTGAGGTGTATAATAATTGTTTTAGTTTAACAGATTCGCTTAAAGTAAGTATCGAAAATTGCTGTAAAGTGATTGTCCCTAATGCTTTTTCTCCAAATAATGACGAAATAAACGAGGAGATAAAGGTTCTGTCTGATTGTAAAGATATAAATTATTTTGATTTTCGTATATATGATAGATGGGGGATGCTAGTGTTTTCATCAAATAGTATTAATAAAGGTTGGAATGGACTATATAATAATCGTATATCTCCTGTGGGAGTTTATGTGTGGACTTTAGATGTGAAAACCGATTATGAGAATTTTCATGAGAAAGGAAACATTACTTTAATTCGTTAAAAAAATATCTACGACCCATGCGACACCTTTGCTTTTATTTCCAAGTACACCAACCCTATCGTCTCAAACCTTATCGTTTTTTTGATATTGGTGATGACCATCATTATTTCGACGACTATGCCAATCGCACCATCATGCGAAAAGTTGCCGACCGATGTTATTTGCCTACCAATCAAGTTTTTTTAGACCTTATCCGCCAATTTCCGGGCAAGGTGCGAATCAGCTATTCTATTTCGGGTACTTGTCTCGACCAATTTGAGCAATATGCCCCCGAAGTTTTGGATAGTTTTAGGGCTTTGGTGCAGACTGGCTGTGTCGAAATTTTGTCCGAAACCTATTCTCATGCTTTAGCTGCTTTGAAAAGCCCCGAAGAATTTGAAAATCAGGTGGCAGCTCACCGTCAACGCATACAAGAGTTGTTTGGCATAACGCCTACTGTTTTCCGAAATACCGAGTTGATTTACTCCGACCAAATCGGTAATATGGTGGCAGATATGGGCTTTAAGGCAATGCTAACCGAAGGAGCAAAACACATTTTAGGTTGGAAAAGTCCTAATTTTCTCTACTGTAATGCCATACAACCCAAATTGAAATTGTTGCTCAAAAATTTCCGTTTGAGTGACGATATTGCGTTTCGTTTTTCAGACCGAAATTGGTCGGAACACCCTTTAACAGTCGATAAATTTGTGGGTTGGCTCAACGAAGTGCCACAAAACGAAGAAGTAGTTAATTTGTTTATGGATTACGAAACTTTTGGCGAACATCAATGGGCAGATAGTGGTATTTTTGAGTTCCTAAAAGCCTTGCCTGCTCGCGTGTTTAGCCATTCAGATTTCCAATTTTCTACTCCTTCCGAAGTTGCCGATGCGCTACAGCCCGTGTCGGTTATGCACGCTCCTTTCCCTATTTCGTGGGCAGACGAAGCACGCGACCTCACCGCTTGGCTTGGCAACAACCTACAGGACGATGCTTTTGACAACCTATACAATTTGGAACATCTGGTCAACAATATCAATGACCCACAAATACAACTCGATTGGAAATATCTCCAAACCAGCGACCATTTTTATTATATGTGTACCAAATTCTTTGCCGACGGTGATGTACACAAATACTTCAACCCCTACGACACTCCCTACGATGCGTTTATTAACTATATGAACATCTTGACCGATTTTTCGCTTCGAGTCAAACAATTAGCCAATAGCACACCGCCAAAACCTGCTAAAGTTAGTCGGAAAAAAGCTAAATCTTAAGCCGAAAAACGCAATTTTCAAAATTTTCTGAAAGTTCTGAAAAAAATAAGCACAAACTCTTGGTAATTTGAAAACAGCGCCATAACTTTACGGCTCGATAAAGCATTTTATTCCTCAAAAAAATCTTACAACGCGTATGAATCCATTTCATCCTTTTAATGAAGACCACGAATTACTAAGACATAGCTTTCGCGAATTTGTGAAGCACGAAATTGCTCCCTACATCGAACAATGGGAAGCAGACAAACATTGTGACCGCGAAGTATTTCGCAAAATGGGCGAAAGCGGCTTTTTGGGTGTCACTTATCCCGAAGAATTTGGTGGTAGTGGTTTAGACCTTTGGTCGGCGGTGGTTATTGCCGAAGAATTGGCACATGCCAATGTAGGTGGCTTGTCAATGTCGCTGTATGCACACACCTATCTGCCCTTGCCACTCATCAACGCAGTGGGTACTACCGAGCAAAAAATGACCTATATGGCACCTGCTTTGCGAGGCGAAAAAGTAGCCGCATTAGCCATTACCGAGCCGGGCGCAGGCTCCGATGTGGGTGGTATCAAAACTACTGCCAAAGATATGGGTGATTACTATTTGGTCAATGGCTCAAAAATGTTTATTACCAACGGCACGATGGCAGATTTTGTGGTGACGGTGGTGCGAACCGGTGAAGGTTATGATATGTCTGTACTTATTATTGATACATCACTTCCGGGCTTTAGGGCTATTCCTGTTAAAAACAAATTGGGAATGCACACCTCCGACACGGCGCAAATTTTTCTTGAAGACTGCAAAGTACCCAAATCGGCATTGTTGGGTTATCAAGGCAACGGATTCTACTATATTATGAACAACATTCAGGAGGAGCGCCTCATTGCTTGTGTCATGGGCTGGGCTTCTGCCGAATGGGCTGTCTATAAAGCTATGCAATATGCCAAAGAACGTGAGGCTTTTGGAAGAGCTATTGGCAAGTTCCAAGTCATTCGCCACAAATTGGCACAAATGGCTATCAAAACAGAGGCTTGTAAATCGATGGCATATCGTGCTGTGCATGAATATTTAGAACAAGGACCTGCTGCTATTAAAATTATTAGTATGGCAAAGGCTTTTGTGTGTGAACAGGTGCAAGAGGTGATTGACGATGCTTTGCAAATACATGGTGGTTGGGGATATATGGAAGACTATGGCGTGGCGCGGGCGTGGCGCGATGCTCGCCTAATGACCGTTGGAGCAGGCACCACCGAAGTTATGCACGAAATTATTAGCAAATTGATTGTAGACGATGTGCGCCACCAACGCCAATTTGTGGCAGCACGAGGATAAAATGCTACACTTATAGGGATGTAGCTTCTATCAAAATAAACCCGCCCTATTAGTGACCATTGGCACCAATAGGGCGGGTTTGTGGTTTTACACCTTGGTTAATGTTCTGATTTTTGCAGCAAAATTGTTAACAAACGCAAATAATTGTCTTCTTTTTGACGCATAAGCTGACTTTCTGCCTCTGATTTATCCTTATAACCCAATAGATGCAACAAACCATGCACCATTACACGATGTAGTTCGTATGCAGAACTAACTTGGTATGTTTGCGCATTGTCGTTGGTGCGTTCCACACTAATAAAAATATCTCCTACTATCTTACCATCTGTCTCGCTATTGTCGAACGTAATCACGTCGGTTAGTGTATCATGTTGGAGGTATTGTACATTGAGGGTATGTAGGTAGTCATCAGTGCAAAAAATATAGTTTAGGTCTTGGATATGCACAGCCGTTAAACCCTCCGCAGCAACCACTTGTCGCAACCAATTGCGAATGAGATTTTTGTGTCGGAGAGTGAACACCAATGGAAGTTCAGTATGAAAATGTATA
Organism: Chitinophagales bacterium; assembly: GCA_016787295.1. Classification (GTDB taxonomy): domain Bacteria; phylum Bacteroidota; class Bacteroidia; order Chitinophagales; family UBA2359; genus JAEUUX01. Next base: position 14,530 of record JAEUUX010000237.1, on the reverse strand, counting down.
GCCACAGAAATTAAGAATTATGTTTTGAGGTTAAAAGTAAGTTATTTGTAATGTTTCTTAGCCACGCAATTTGTCTAATAATTGATTAGTAATAAAAAGTTCGTTTCCCGAAAGTTGTTGCATAACATGGTCTAAATTGGGCAAGTCTTCATCAATGCCACTTAATAATGCCAAACCTTTGGCTGTGATACCAATTAAAACTAAACGTTTGTCATGTTTATCTTTTATTTTTTCTGCCCAACCTGTCTTTACTAAACGATCTGCCAAACGTGAGACATCGGACATTTTATCTAGAAGGCGCTCCCGAATGTCATTCAAAGCTATGGCTCTTGGATGTTGACCACGCAAAATCCGCAGTACATTATATTGTTGCATGGTAATACTAAAGGGTGCTAAAAAAAGTCGCATTTGTTCCTGCATCCAACTACAGGTAAAAAGAATGTTAACAACCAATTTTTCCTCTTGCGACCGAAAAGGTGTTTTTTGTTTAATGGCTTCTTCTAGTCTCATAACTGGTAAATTTTTAAATTGTACTCCAAATAGGTACAAAAATAGTGTATTATTGTAAAAAAAACAAGTTTTCTATGTTTTTTGTCTATTTATTTTTTATAAGTAGCCAAAATTGTGCCATTTTGAAAGGTTTTTGTAATTTTGTGTGCCAATAAACCATGATTTTTTTTCTACAAATTTTATATTGGGGCTTAGTTGCTGCCATAGGACATACTTATATTTTTTATGGAATGGTGTTGAAGCGGCTGGCTCGACACCGAAAAAACAATGTCCTTTTGTGGCAAAACAATGAACAACTGCCACATATATATATTCTCATGGCGGCATATAATGAAGAAAAAGTTATCGAACAAAAACTATTGAGCATATTGCAAACAGCCTATCCTGCTGAAAAATGGACACTACTTGTTGGGTCTGATGGTTCTTCTGATGCCACTAATGTCATTGTGCAACGCTATGCCGAACAATATGCCAATATACAACTGCACTGTTTTGGTGGCAGAAATGGCAAGCCGAATATCATCAATCAGTTGGCTACGCTACTGCCAGCCACTACTCTTGCTGATAGTTTGTTGGTGATGACCGATGCCAATGTTTTTTTTGTGCGTGAAACCTTGACCGCTTTAGCCCAGCATTTTGCCAATCCCAAAGTGGGCATGGTTGGCGCGAATATTTTGAATATTTTGCACCAACAAAAAGGTATTTCGCAACAAGAACAATACTATATTCAGCGCGAAAACAACATTAAATACTTAGAAGGAGTAATATTTGGAACAGTTATAGGTACTTTTGGCGGTTGTTTTGCGATGCGAGCCAAGTTGTTTGCACCTATTCCACCCAATTATATTGTCGATGATTTCTTTTTGACTATGACCATTTTGGAGCAACGTTATTGGGTTATACAAGAGCCAAGGGCTATTTGTTATGAAGATGTGTCGGATAATTTGATGGAAGAATTTCGGCGCAAAAAAAGAATTTCGGCTGGCAATTTTCAAAATCTAAGCCGTTTTTTGCCCCTATTATTTAACCCACAACCCAAAGGACTTGCTTTTTGTTTCTGGTCGCATAAAGTGTTGCGATGGTTAACACCTTTTTTTCTGATAATATTATTGGCGATTGCTTATTTATTGCAAAATTATAATGTTATTTATACATATTTGTTGTATTTGCAAATGTTTTCTGTTTTTCTTGCCTTGGGTGATTATTTTTTATCCAAAATCGGAATACATTTTGCTCCGACTCGTTATTTGCGCTATTTCTACATGATGAACATTGCACTCTTTATCGGATTTTTTAACTATTTAAAAGGAATACAAACCAATGTCTGGAGACCCACACAACGCCACATCAATGCGTCTTAGTACGGTTGAAGAGGCTATAGAAGCCATTCGTCTGGGCAAATTAGTTATTGTGGTGGACGACGAAGACCGCGAAAACGAAGGCGACTTCATTACTGCCGCCCGCAATGCCACCCCCGAAATCATCAATTTTATGTCTAAATACGGCAGAGGCTTGATATGTACACCTCTCATAGAAGACCGTTGCGATGAATTGGGCTTGTCGTTGATGGTTAATCACAATACAGCTACCTTTGAAACCCCTTTTACCATTCCTGTCGACCTCATTGGACATGGTTGTACAACAGGAATATCGGCACAAGACCGCTCTAAGACGGTTCAGGCACTCATCAATCCACATACACGCCCCGAAGACCTCGGCAAGCCGGGGCATACTTTTCCGTTGCGTGCCAAAAAAGGCGGTGTGTTGCGTCGAGCGGGACACACCGAAGCGGCTACCGACTTGGCACGGTTGGCGGGCTTTGAACCTGCGGGTGTGTTGGTCGAAATACTGAACGAAGATGGCACCATGGCGCGTCTGCCGCAACTGCTCACCATTGCCGAGCATTTTCAGATGCCCATCATCTCTATCCAAGACTTGATTAGTTATCGTTTAGCGAAAGAACGCCTTATACGGCGCGAAGTGAGTGTGAATATGCCAACGCAATATGGCAATTTCACGCTTATTGCCTACACCGAATTGATGAACAACAATACCCATCTGGCATTGTGCAAAGGCAGTTGGCAAGCTGACGAGGCAGTGTTGGTGCGGGTGCATTCGTCTTGTGTGACGGGCGATGTGTTGGGGTCGTTCCGATGCGACTGCGGCGAACAACTTCATGCCGCTTTGCAGCAAGTAGAAGAGGCGGGCAAAGGTGTTGTACTTTATATGAACCAAGAGGGCAGAGGCATTGGCTTGCTCAACAAACTGCGGGCATACAAATTGCAAGAAGAAGGGCAAGATACGGTGGAAGCAAATATCTCGCTTGGTTTCAAACCCGACCAACGTGACTATGGTATTGGGGCGCAGATATTGCGCGATTTGGGCATTCGCAAAATCAAACTGATGACGAACAATCCCAAAAAACGCGTCGGTTTGATGGGATATGGCTTAGAAATCGTAGAAAATGTGCCAATAGAATCTGATCCCAATCCACACAACGAAAAATATCTTTCGACCAAACGCGATAAATTGGGACATGATATTTTGTTAAATCTTTAATTTTTGGCAACTTTTGCCGTTAAATAAGTGCAAAAAAGGGTGTTGCTGTATGGCAATGCCCTTTTTGAGCTTATTGTATATATTTTGAGGTGGTTAGATTTTAACGAAAATTTTGTGAAAACCGATAAAAATAAATGACTTTGTCAACAGATTAAAGAAAATGAAACTCCAGAAAAATCTCTCAAGACTTGACAGTGCGAAAAAATAATGCGTATCTTTGCGTCTAAAATAGCTACTCTGCTTAGTGTCAAGAAGATGACAAACATGCTTTTTACAGATGCAATTTGTTGCTTGTGAGTTATTGCTGACAAAAAACAACCAAGTGGCACATCACATTGGTATTTATATAAAAATCATTTCGGAAAACACCATTTTTGTTCTAACCCAATACCTAAAAAACACTTAAAAGATAGACTCGACTGAACATAAAAAAGTACAAAAATTGTCATAAATCTAATGAATATAAAAGAAATTATAGGACGAACAATAATCGATATTTTGGTTTGGTCTAAAATGGAAGTTGGTGGACTTGATGAAGCAGAGGTGTCCATTAGCTTAGATAATAATAAAATAATTGGAATTCCTTGGAATTTTGAGACGATGAACATTGAACAACAACCCCAAAAAGATTCTAAAAGTATATTTTATGATTTGGGTGATATTCCAATTTATTACGTCAATGAAAAGAATAAGTCGATCAAAGAGGTGTTAGATACAAATAAAAAGAAAAGTAATTCATTTTGGGAGCAAATCAGAAAATTTTTGGGAATTACTAAATATTGCCAAATATACAAAATCGAATATAGAAAAAATAAACTAAAAAATATAAAAAATCAAAAAATCACAGACTTTTTGATGATTGAAGAATACGAATCTGTTGGATTTTTTGAACTTGAAAATGGATATATTATCACCGAAATATCGCTCGCTCCATCTGGGACGGGATTGGTTGGTTTAAAATTTTATGAAAATATTCAAGATTTCGAGATGCATCATGGGACTAAATATTTAAGATTGACAGAAAAATATGACTAATAAGAAGGGTATTTATCCATAATTACCTAATCTTTTTAACTATATCGAAAAAACTATTTCATTTTTGAAAGACTATCAAAAATAAAGAACAAACCACTACATAATTTCAGAAATTTAGTTGTTTTTTTTAGTGTAATCGTCAAATTTTATAATAACAATGCCAAAATTATTATTCATTGGATTAAGCGCATTATTGCTCTTAAGTATAGTTTTTTTGCTGTTTTCTTGTGGCAAATCTATTCCATCTGAATCAAAACGATTTGCAAACGATGCACCTATTGAGGAATTTGATATACCAAAAGAAACACTTACCCTTCCCAATGATACACGCGAAGAAACAAAAGATGCTATCCGAAAAACCGATATATTGCCTTTCTCTTTTTTTGACCAACATCATTTTTTTTATACAGCCCAAGATGAGCAATATATATATGTAACAATGGATTATCAAGCAGATTTGGAGAAATCTGACCCAGCAGAGGCTCAAAAACGTAAACCTTATCGCGGAGTTTCTGCTTTTGACATCAAAACCAAACAACTTAAATGGAACATTCCATTTACTGATGCTGCATCTTGCACGTTTCCCATCGATACCAATACCATGCGTATTAGCGAACCAATGTTGCTGAACGACCATTTAATCGTTTTTAAGAAAACATATAACACTAATTTGGACAATTGTTATAATATTATTGACAAAAATACGGGAAAAGTCCTTTATATGGAAGGTATGGAAGGAGGCAGATTTGAAATAGAGTATTTGAAGTATTTGGTTCGTTATGACTATAAAAAAAGCATTTCTTTGCTCAATCCTGAGAATGGCAAAGTTTTATGGACTTATTCGCTTCAAAAAGATTTTCAGGGTGACGGCACAAACCGCATTAAACTGCTTAATAACCAAATTTGTTATTACGATTACCAAAAACCTAATCATTTAGGGTTTGATTTTATCGACATTAGCACAGGTAAAGTTCTCAAACATTTGGAATTTGAACGAGCCAATTTTAATCAAACAAATCTAAAGCCTTTAGCTGTTCAGGGCGATATAGTTTTTTTTGAAGTGGAATATTGTTCTACTATGGGGTTTGATATACATCATAAAGACGAATGCGAACATTGTTTTGTTATGTTTGATACCCAAACTAATAGGATATTGAAAAGAACAAATTATAAAAAATAAGTGTTTCCATCTGATGTTTTCTATTTTAAAGCAAAGTGTAAATTTTAAAATATGATAAATGTAGAAAAAGAAATAGCTACTAAAATAGCCCTAAAAAATGGTCTGACTGTGAAAAAACTGGGTTTACGCTTTGACAAAGTTGTTGTGAGGCTATTGGGCAACCTTAGAACTTTAGTCGAAGAAGTGTCGCCAGAGAAAAGAATTGTTTTAATGACAATTACAGCACCCATCAAACTTGCCGCGAAAACAGAGTATGAACTTGAGCAACAAATTAAAAGTATTTTAAGTTCTGATAATGGCAATGATGACCTTTTTATGTCTGTTTTTCAAAATAAAATACGTCTTAGGATTATTAATTTTTCCTCAAACCATGTCGTCAAATTTGTTGGCTTGGTGCATAATCCAAGTACCGATGCAAAACTACTTCTCGATTTAACGACTGCATGGTTATACGCAGAATAGTTTGCTATGTGTTCTGGTGCTTCAATGTTTTAGTAGAAGTATATAATTTTAAATAGTGACTAAATTGGTTCATTTACGGCAAATTTTGTAGAAAAAATACAAAATTTGCCGTATTTTTGCGCATAAATCTGTACTGTATGCAGAAATATCATAAAAAAATAAAAATAAATTATTTGTATAAATAATAAACTTTACAATGTTAAATACCAATAACCGAATAATAACAAGTGTTTTTTTACTCATATTGGGTACTATTTTTTTGATAAATTGCAATAATTCGCAAACGAGAACTAATAGAGAAAATGGCAGAACCGAATTAGTGCCTGAACCAGACAGACATTATAGATTATTATTCGAGGCGATGCAAAAACTAAAAAAAACTAATTGCGTTTTTTCGAAGCCAGATACTTCTTTATGTGGAATAACATTAAGTGATGCAGCAAATGTAAACACAGTTATAGTAGCAAACAATATTGTTGGTAAAGAGGAGAAATATCATTTTTATTCAAAAACAAATAATGAAACACTCACATTGACACCACATCAAGAAGATGGTAAAAGCCAAATTGTTGTAATTAAAGTCACTTATTCCGACACAATAAACCACCACTACAAACAACTAAACTTTGGCACATTTGAAACGGAAAAAGGAACAAACTTGGCATGACACAAGAAGAACTTACCCGCTTACTTGGAAATTGTTATGCAGTAGTTGACAGTACGAAAGATTTTATCGAACTTTATTACAGAATAGAAAACGCTCGAAATAATAAGACAGAAATTTCAAAAAATCATAAAGAGTGGGCTTATTATGCAATTTATGGATTTTGGAAAAATAGACTACAAACATTTGAATTTGGATTTAACTATAGATATATAACTATTTAAATGATGATTGCCAACTTAATGTCATACACAAACAGCAAAAAGACAACAATAAAATTTGTACAAATGAAAAAAGATACAGTATTAATTGGGTTGATTTTATTTGGGTTAGGAATAATCGGAGTATTATCAATGCTTACTATGGAGATTCCTTTAACACCAGAAATAGAAGAAGTGTTAAAAGAACGATTTACAGCGCAACAAATAAAAATATTGTTGTTAATCAATCCCACAATATTATTGTTAATAGCGGTGGTTATAGGAACAGCGTTCTATCAAAAAGTTAATTTACATGTACCGCTAATTGAAAAAATGGTGGGCAACGAAAATCACAACTTCAGTACTGCTGATATATTGAAATTTGGTATTTTGGGAGGTATTTTATCCGGCGTTTTATTGAGTCTTGTGGGTTTCATATTTACTCCAATGCTGCCAGCAGAATTTTTGGAGTTAGGCAAATCGCTAAAACCAACTTTAGCGGCAAGATTTTTATATGGAGGAATAACAGAAGAAATTATGATGCGATTTGGGCTAATGACTTTGATAGTTTGGATTGTGGCTACCGTACTTAATAACACAAAGCCAATTGCCTATTGGAGTGGGATTGTAATAGCATCGATAGTTTTTGGACTTGGACACTTTCCAATTGCCTATCAAACTGTTGGGAATCCTTCGGCAATACTATTGGCTTATGTACTAATCGGAAACACGGTTGGCGGGTTAGTATTTGGTTGGCTTTATTGGAAGAAGGGATTAGAAAGTGCTTTTTTGGCTCATATAGTTACGCATGTAATTATGATAATAGCCGAACCAATATTAAACTAAAAAAGCCTGTACAGAGTAGTACAGACTAATGAAATAATACCAAATGTGTTAGTCGCTCAAGCAATTCAAATTTGGGGGTTTCCTAAAAATAGGGTATTTTTGCAGCAGAAAAATCAATAACTTAATCAGTTTTTTTAAGATAAAACATCATTCCAATAAATCTTCTAATATGATGCACCAAGAACTTTGGCACAAAATAGTATCATTTGAGTTAGATGATCCATCTGCAAACTATGGGTTTTCGACAAGATTAGCGAATGAAAATTTTTGGACATCTGCATTCACGGAACAAGCTATTCTCGAATACAAAAAATTTATGTATTTGGCGGCTACGGTTAATACTATGGTTTCGCCTTCGGAGGTTGTGGACAAGGTTTGGCATCTGCACCTACTTTTCACAGAATCGTACCAAGAGTTTTGTCATTTATTGGGCAAATACATTCATCATATTCCCTCGACTCGTAGCAAAAAAGAATTTGAACAATTTAGTCGAGCCAAGGAACAGACAAAAGAATTATATGAAGAAATATTTGGGAAACAACCCGCAAATATTTGGTATTATGCCGATATGTTTGATAGCCTTAATTTGCCCAAAGCAACTATTTCGGTACCTATTTTCCTACTACTTGGTATTGTAATAACTGCTTGTCTGGCTACTCCAGCCTATTTTTTGTTGCTACCTATTTACTCAAACATAAACAATCCCGATTTTGTCAATGGTTTGGCTGCTGTATACTTTTTTGTATTGATACTATTGGAGTGGTACAATACGACAAAATTACAGCAAATATTAACACAATTTGCCCCTACATCTTTTGTATATACCCTACAGCCTTTCGAGTTAGTGTATCTAACAAGTACACAACTATCCAAAGTCATTGCCGGAACGATAAATGAACTAATTGACAATGGAGGCATCAAGATAAAACCCAATAACTCCTTAGAACTTACTTTGCTGAACAAGGCAAGCAACAAAGAGCATTGGCAAGTAGTTCATAGTATGAAAAAAACAGGTACTATACTTTATGTTGATTTGGTAAAAAAATTAGAATCCAGTCCTATTTTTGCAAACATCGCTAACAGTATGGAGCAATTAAACAAATACATGGTAAATTCTCGCGTATTTGGGCGTTTGTTTTATACCAACTTTGCTATTTTAGCACTGTTATTGCTGCTTTCATCAACCAGAATAGCCATAGGTATAGTTCGCCAAAAACCAGTTGCTATCATCACTTTTGCAACTATTATAGGGTTGATAATCAGTATTTTCTTCCTTTATCGCCTTACAACACAACTAAGTAGGGTTATCATTCCCAATTATTATAAAAACCAATTGACCGATTTACAAATAACCAATAACTGGCGATGGAAGTATTTTTTGATGGGAACAGCAAGTTTGTTGCCTACCTTAATACCCCTTCTTTCTTTTCGTTACGACAACCATAAACGCGAAAATAACGGCGGATCTTGCGGCACTTTTATTGATAGTAGTGGTGGTTCGTGTGGCAGTTCTTGTAGTAGCTGTGGTGGGTGTGGTACTTAAAACATAAAACAAAAACCTAATAATATGACAGATATGCTTCAAATCCATGCTATGCCGATAATTTTATTGCTTATTTCGGTTGTTGATAATTACTCTAAAACTATTATCCGATTCTTCGTTGATGATACCATTGTTATCGACCTGCATCAAATACCATTTTTTTATGCCATTATCATTTTCTATTTCTCTTAGCTCTAAGTGTTTTAAGTTGTCCAAATTATCAATAGTGTCTTTATCCATCGTTATTTTGTGTCCTTGAATGTGGTAGGTGCCATAAAAATAATTACTTATTCCGATAGCCGCATTGTCCAAAATATATGTTTTATCAACCTTAAAATCGATAGCAGTACCATTGAAATCTCCGTCATAGAATACTTTTAACAAAGATGGCTTATTAAAATTGATGATTATTGTTAGTTTTAACACCACTATAAAAAAAATAAAACTGACGTTCATTGCTGTTATTAAATAACTAATAGGCTGCCATTGCTGTTGATATAATGTAGTATCCTCAATTAAATTGGATATAAAAATTAGTATCCCAAGCAAAATAATGCCTATCCAAATATATTCCTCAAAAAGAAAAGTATAAAATTTTGTTTGATAAACAAAATAACTTAACAAACAGTTGATTATAAGAGTGAAAATAAATCTTACCATATTCATTAAAAAAGTGATGGATTAAGATATAAGAATTTTTATTTCGCAATTGCTTCTGTAGTACACATTTTGATACATAGGATTGTCTAACATGTGAATTACACCGCGCGCACCACATCATTGCCATCGAATACAACTAACGCGCCATTTATACTTACTACAGACCAACATACCATTATATTCACCTGCTGTCCAGCCTTGCATGGTCAGCAGTTTTTGTTTTAGGCGGGCAGTGCAAGTAGGAGGCAAATCAGGTTTGGGAAAAGTGGCATCAATAACATTGCCTTTATCGTCAATTGTCAAAACAATTACAAGATAGCTTATCATTATCGAATCTTGTTGCCTACATTCGGCAATAAAAGGCATTAGTTCGTTGGACAAATACTGAAGAAGTCCTATCATATCATTGTCATACATGGGCATTTTATGAGGACTGTTATGAATGGTATCGCAGGCAGTAGTTTGTCCAAAAATAGGTGTAATTGTCAACAACACATAGATTGTTGACAGTATTTTTACGAATCGATACGATTGTGGTAATAGATTCATAAATTGCTTTTGTTGTTATGTTTTAAAACAGAGAACGACCAAAACGCTCAAAAATGGCTTTGTCCAATGCCTCGCGATTATCGGGGTGTGCAATGTTGAGCAGAGCATTGGCGCGTTGTTGTAGGTTTTTTCCAAACAGATATGCCACTCCATATTCGGTCACTACATAATGTACGTGGGCGCGCGTTGTGACAACACCCGCTCCTTGCTGCAAAAAAGGAACAATTTTGGAATAGCCTTCTTTGGTACTTGATTTGAGGGCAATGATGGGCTTTCCGCCTTGTGACAAAGCCGCTCCACGCATAAAATCCATCTGTCCGCCCACGCCAGAGTATTGATATATGCCAATAGAATCGGAGCAAACCTGTCCTGTAATGTCTATTTCGATAGCAGAATTGATAGCCACCACTTTGGGATTTTTGCGAATGACTTCGGTGTCGTTAACATAATCTATATCCAAAAACACCACTTCAGGATTGTCATCTACAAAATCATACAGTTTTTTTGTGCCAATAACAAAACCTGTGACAATTTTGCCTTTGTGCCTGTCTTTATATTTGTTGGTAATAACACCATTTTTTACCAACGGAATGACACCATCTGAAAACATTTCGGTATGCACTCCCAAGTCTTTGTGATTGCCCAAACACGACAACACTGCATCGGGGATAGCTCCAATGCCCATCTGCAAAGTAGCGCCATCTTCTATCAATTCGGCACAATATCTACCTATAGCCATCGATTTGCTGTCCACTTTTTGACCATAGCTCACCTCCGGCAGTGGTTCGTCAATTTCCACAATAGCAGATATGTTTTCCATCCGAATGAGTCCGTCGCCATGCGTGCGCGGCATCTGGCGGTTGACTTGTGCAATAACATGTTTGGCGTTGCTAATAGCTGCTCGCACAATGTCTACTGATGTTCCCAAAGAACAATAACCATGCTTGTCGGGCGGCGAAACATGTATCAATGCCACATCTATGGGCAAAATATTGTTGCGAAACAACGAAGGAATCTCGCTCAAAAAAACAGGAATGTATTCGCCAAACTCCGAATTGACAATGTCGCGCACATTTTGGGAAACGAACAATGAATTGACAAAAAAACTACCTCCGATGTTTGCAGGTTTAAAAATGTCGGCACCGATAGTAGATATGCTTACCAACTCTACATTGGTTAATTCGTTTTTTCGTCTAAAAAGTGCTTGTAACAAGGTGCTTGGTGTAGCCGCGCTACCCTGCACAAAGACTCGGTTTCCGCTATCGACAATTTTTACAGCTTCGTCGGCTGATGAAAAACAGTTATTCATTAATTTGGATTAAAAAATATTTTGTGTTATGCTTGTGTGTTGTCTGTCTATAGCCGACATGCCAAGCCCAAAATGCTAAAACGCGTACCTTTGGTGGCTTCGCGAATGCTCACACCACAACTTTCGATGGTAGAGCCTGTCGTTATTACATCGTCGACCAACAAAATGTGTTTGTTGTTGAGCAGTTCTGGTTTAGGGATTTCGAAAATTGTTTGCACATTATCCCATCGCTCAAAAGATGAAGATTTTTTAGTTTGTGTATCTGTAGCGACTGTTCTTTTTACCCAGTTGTCGCTCCAAGGAATTTGAAAATGTTGTGATAGTGCTTCGGCAATAACAGCGCTTTGGTTATAGCCTCTTTTTCGTTGTCGGCTACTATGAATAGGAATTGGCACAATGCAATCAATATCTGCCATCATTTTACTTTTATTCAGGTAGCGTTCGGCATATTCTTTGGTAAAATGGGTGGCAACTTGTGGGCGACTGTGATACTTAAAAGCGTGAATGATGGGACGAACAGGCGATTTTTTTCTATAAAACCAATAAGCCATAGCATGTTCTAAGTGCAGCCGCCCCCAAAAACGTCGCACTAAGGTATTGTCGTGCGAATGTTCATGAAATTGGGTTGTGTCTAATTTGGCATGACAAATAATGCAAATCATCGGCTCCGAAGGGCTTAGTTGACGCTGACAACTCAAACAAATAGGTGGAAAAAAAAGTTGTGCTAAGGGTCTTAAGGCGGTTAAAATAGACATGGGCTTATTTTTTTTATGAGAAGAATAATGGGAAATTGAAAGATATTACCTACTTTGATTTTGCTAATGTAGCGTAATTCCTTCCAAAACAGTTTTGGAGGCGGTGCGAAGTTCAAAAGCGTGTCTTACTTTTTGGCTAATTTCCTGTATTTTTTCGTCATCGGGTAGATAAATTAAGATATTTGATAAGTCGTTATCTGATACATTTGGAATGGCAGCCCCTGTGCGGAACATCATCATTTGTTGTAAAAACAAATCAGATTTAAGATAAAAAAGTAAAAAATAAAGGTCGATTTTGGGATTTCTTAATACCCGAAAACCATTGGTACAAATACAGCCTTCAAAATCTTTGGTAACAAGTGCTGTAGCATGTTTGCGTGTTCCCACTGAATTGCCTGCAATAGCCGTAATAATGTCCTCATTTTGGAGATCATAGCTAGCCCGACTTGGTAATTCATGAACAGCGTATTGGGTTGAATTAATGATTTCGAAAGCATAAGTATTAATGTCGGACAATTCAACATATTCTACTATGGTTTCTTTTTGCGTTAATTTTTTGCTTTTGGTTTTGACAATTTCTACTACGTCGCCCAAACGAACAGCTTTTTTGTCAACTAAATTATTGCGCAACTGGCGATTTTCGGGGGCATAAAAATCATAATCAAATCTACCATTTAGTTCATCGTAATTTAAAGCAAAGCAATTGTCAGTATTAATAGATTGTCCTGCTAAAAACTGATGGTATTCTTGAACTGTTGTGCTAAAATCTTCATCTAACATTGGTTCGCCATTGGCATTATAGATAGCATGCCCTACGTCATTTTTTTGATATAAAGGAGTGCCATTTTTATTGCCTTGATAACCCAGTTTTTTGATTTTTCCAAAAAAAACTGGATACACTGTGGGCTTGTTTGGTGTATTTTTTTGCACAAAAAGCAAAGATGTTTTTACCCCTGTACCAAATGGAATAAAGGTTTCTTGAGGTAAATTGATAATAGATAGAATTTTGGTTTTTAACTTAATATAGTAGCGCAAGTACTCCAAAGACGGATTTTCAAAAATACCATTAGGAAGCACCATTGCCATTCTTCCGCCTTCTTTGAGCAATTGTATACAACGTTCTATAAACAAAATTTCTACTGTTTGACCATTTGCGAGATGGTTCGTTTTGACAAAACTATTGCCACTTTTTACCCATTTGTATCCCAAATCATATTGCGATAATTGGCTTTGGTTAGTGATTTTACCTATTGTTCCAAAAGGTGGATTAGTGAGAATAACATCAAAACCCTCAAAAATTTGTTCGGTTTGGAGCGGCAATATAAGTTGAGTAAAATTGTCTAAAGAATTGGTACATCGGATATTACTTGACGTATTATTTTCCAAAATTAGTTTCATTTTGGCAAGACGAGCAATACTTTTATTGATATCGAAGCCAAAAAGTTGTGGTATTAGAGAATTATTGAGTTGTTGGGGCATACTTTTTTGCAAAAAATGCAAGGTAGCCACCAAAAAACCACCACTACCACAGGCTGGGTCAGCAACGGTTTCGTGTGGTTGGGGGCGCAGCATCTGCACACAAAAATCGATAATTGGTTCGGGTGTAAAAAATTGACCACGACCATCTTTTTCGGCATGTGCCAAAAATTTTTGAAAAGCCAAGCCTTTGGCATCTTGGGAAGAGGTCAACAAAGAGATGTTTTGAAGCTTATGGACTGCAAAACCCAAAGCAATGGGTGATAAACGAATTTTATCATCTACCTCAAAAATTTCGGGATAATTTGTTTGGGTTTGTTCAAATAAAACACTAATGCGGTCTGTAAAAATAGGCAGAGAACCTGTTTGTTTCAAAGCGTTCCATTCATCATTATTAATCTGGAAATAAGTGGAATGAGTATTTTCGCAATAGATTTTGAGAAACAAAACCTTAACAAACTCTTCTAAGGCTTGCTGAGTCGAAAGCCCATCATTGGCATAAATATGGTGATGTATTTCGGAGAAACGCTTTAGTAAATTGTCTTCTTTGGAGAGGGTATTGGCAAGCAATAAAGTCATAAATAGTGTTTAGGATAACAATTATACTAAATTGAATACAGTCTTCGGATTTTGTAAAATGCTGACAGTGTTTGAGACAAATAATTGCGGTCACAAAAAACGCACATCTGCTTAGACTATTTTCGTCACCCGAAATAGTGCTGTTTCGGTCGTTGAGGCACCGAAGTCACGAAAAAACAGACAAAGAATGATAAATTGCCTCA
>JAEUUX010000233.1 GCA_016787295.1 Chitinophagales bacterium | reverse complement strand
TGCGTTAAACCAAGACCAACAAAATAGCGTAATCGGTGGTGCTAAATTAGTAAGCGCACCTCCTGCTATCCTTCCAGTAGAATCTGGTACAGTTGTACTTCCTGCTGTTACTTTGCCCGTGATTGACACAACTACTTTGGGTACACCTATCGTAACTGACCCTATTATTACGCGCCCTACCCGCTAATAATTATTGTCAGAAACATATCTTTTAAAATCCATTGCCTTTGTTTTTCTATTTTTGGTATAGTTTTTGCCAATTATTGAATACAAGGGCGATGGGTTTTTATTTTTTATACAATAATCCATCTTTAAAAAAGTGAAACCACAACCACCCAAATTCCCGCTTTTTAATAACGTTATTTTGAACGTTTGAAACAGATATTTCTTTAATTATTTATGAAAAACAAGCTACAGTTCAGGAAGTTTCCTTTTTATCAGCAATTAGACCAATATGATTGTGGGGTGGCTTGTTTGCGCATGATAGCCAAGCATCATGGACGAAATTACACCTCCGAATATATACGCGACCTGAGTTATATCCAAAAAACAGGGGCAAGTTTAGCGGGCATTGGTGAGGCAGCCCAAAGTATTGGCTTTCGGACTCTTGCTGTACAAATTCCGTTTGCTTATTTGCAACAAGCACCTATGCCGTGTATTGTGCATTGGCAGCAACGGCATTTTATTGTGGTTTATAGAATTGAAGACAGCAAAATATATGTTTCAGACCCCGCTGTTGGCTTACTAACCTACGAAATTAACGAATTTTTGAGCGGTTGGCACCAGCATCCCAAAGACCTCAACGCTGCGGGTGTTGCCATGTTGTTAGAAATAACGCCTGCTTTTTACGAAGAACAAGGTAGCACCAAACAAGGCTTAAATTGGGCATATTTTGCACACTACCTAAAACCGCATCGCCCTTATTTCATACAATTGGGTCTTGGCATGTTGTTGGGTAGCGTTTTTCAATTATTGCTGCCTTTTTTGGCACAAGCAATGATAGATAGAGGGATTGAATATCGGGATTTGTCATTTATTCAAATCATTTTGTTAGCTCAAACCTTATTGATTGTTACCCAAGCCGCAGTTGGTTTTATCCGCAGTTGGATAGTGTTGCACATTAGTTCGCGCCTCAATATATCGCTTATTTCCGACTACCTTGCCAAATTGATGCGCCTTCCGCTGTCATTTTTTGATACGCGTGTGGTGGGTGATATTTTGCAGCGCATTGGTGACCACGAACGCATTGAGGCATTTTTGACGGGCGAAAGTTTGGGTTTTGTGTTTTCGTTGCTCAATTTTGTCATTTTCGGCAGTTTATTGTTACTGTTTCAGCCTACTATTTTTGTCGTTTTTATGATAAGCGTGGTGTTTTATGTACTTTGGATTATGGTTTTTTTGAAAAAAAGAAAAGAACTCAACTATAAAAGTTTTGACCAAATTTCGCAACACCAAAGCAATTTGGTAGAACTTATTCAGGGCATGCCCGACATAAAACTGACCAATAGCGAGCAGCAAAAGCGCTGGTCGTGGGAGCGTTTGCAAGCAAAAATTTTTAAAATAAACGTAGAAGACCTCACCGTAAAGCAGTACCAAACCGCCGGCAGTCTTTTGATTTCGCAAATAAAAGACGTGTTTATTTCTTATTTGTCGGCAAGGGCAGTGGTTGATGGTGATATGACTTTGGGTACTTTGGTGGCAGTACAATATATTGTAGGACAGGTGAATGCTCCGCTCGGACAAATTTTGGGTTTCATACAATCGGCACAAGATGCACAAATAAGCCTTACACGTCTGCAAGAAGTACATCAGCGCTCCGACGAAGAACCTAACGACGTGCCAAAGTTGAGCGAATTTCCTGCAAGCGGACGCAGTTTGTTTTTCCGCAATGTGTCGTTTGGCTATGGCGGCAGCAACTCGCGCATGGTTTTGCAAAACCTTAACTTGGTGATACCCGAAGGCAAAACGGTGGCTATTGTGGGGGCAAGCGGAAGCGGCAAAACCACTTTGCTCAAATTGTTGCTCAAATTTTATGAACCCACATCGGGCGAAATATTGCTCGGCAAACAACGTTTTCAGCAATACCATGCCCATTGGTGGCGAAAAAATTGCGGTGTGGTGATGCAAGACGGTTATATTTTTTCGGATACTTTGGCACGAAATATTGCTTTGGGCGACGATACCATTGACCGAAACCGTTTGCAATATGCCATTTATGTAGCTAATATTGACGAATTGGTGCAAAATCTGCCAATGGGTTTGCGTACCAAAATTGGTCCCGAAGGCATGACCCTTAGTCAAGGACAGCAACAACGGATATTAATTGCAAGAGCTGTTTATCAAAATCCAACATACGTGTTTTTTGATGAAGCCACAAGCTCCTTAGATGCCAACAACGAGCGTACAATTATGGAGCGTTTAAACGAATTTTGCAAAAATAGGACAGTGGTGGTTATTGCGCATCGCCTTAGCACCGTCCGCAACGCCGACCTGATTATTGCCCTACACAACGGACAAATTGTGGAGGCAGGGGCGCACAACGATTTGGTGACAACAAAAGGTTATTATTATAATTTGGTTAAAAATCAATTGGAGTTAGGTTCTTAAAAAATTAAGTACGCTTAACAAAAAGATAGGTCGACCTAATGTAAGGTTTATGGTAACTTAATAAAAGTTGGGCGCACCTATCATTTTGTTAGGTGCGCCCATGGATTAAGATGAGGCTAATTTGCCAAATTTTATTACTGCTTTTTATTATTACCATTGCCATTACAGTACTACATAATATTGTTATAAAAACGTAAGCAACAGCAAAAATGAAAATAACTGCACAACTATTATTTTTGTGGATCGGTATAGCAGCAATTTGCGCAGCACAAACGCAAAACAAATTGAGCTTGACTGAGGCTTTGAAAATGGGTTTGCAAAAATCGGAGGACATAAAAATTGCTCAACAAAACCTAAAAATGGCACAATTGGACAACAATAAAGGCAATGCGGGCTATTTTCCGAATGTATCGCTTTTGTTGCAGCAACAAAACCAATATAGTCACCCCAATTTATCTACCTATTTTGTCAATCAAACCTATACGCAAAATGTACTAACACCCGCTTTGCAAGCTCAATGGACGGTTTTCAATGGCGGCAAAAACAAGGCTATGCTCCAACAATTGTACCTCAACCAACAAATGGCACAAAACGACCTTAGCATTCAGGAGCAAGAAATTATCCGAAGTATCGTTAAAAAATACTACACTGCATTAGCCGAGCAAGAAAAAGTGAATATTTTGAAGAAAATATACAACTTATCAAGCCGCCAATATGACTTGTACCAACAACGCCAACAACGCGGACAAACAAGCCGTTATGAAACCTTATTGACCGAACAAAATTATCGTTCCGACGAATTGTCGTTGCGTTTGCAAACTCTCAATTATCAAAAAGCAATGGCAGATTTGTGTACCGAAATAGGCTCTATTGCCAATGCCGACACCTATACTTTGAGCGATAATTTGTTGAGCAATGCGCCCAAACAATACCGTTTTGAATCGCCCAAATCTCAAAATCCTTTACAAAAAAAATGGCAACTCAACACCAAATTGTCCGGACAAAACACTTTGTTGGCAAAAAGCAAGCTGTATCCCAGCATAAGTTTCAATGCAGGTAGCACATTTTTGTTCAACAACACACGATTTAAGGAAGCAGCCTCTATTAACGGTAGCAATTTTGATATGTACCTCAATGCAAGCATTAACATGCCCCTATACAACGGCGGACAAATCAAGCGAGGCATCGAAAAAGCACAAATACAAGAAAATATCGCCAAATTAATGGAGCAACAAGCAGGGCGACAACTCAGTGCTGAATTAAAAAACAAAATTGAACAATACAACCAACTGTTGAGCTTATTGACTTTGAATGAACAAAACAATAACACCCTAAAATCGGCAATGCAATTAGCCGAACAACGCCTCCAAGCAGGTTTGAGCGACTTGACGGAGGTGCGAAATTTGCAAATCAATCAATTGCAAAGCCAACTAAAATACATAGATTTGTTGCTTGAAGTTAAGATTTTAGAGGCGGATATTGAGTATTTAAACAATTAGCCCTTCAAAAAAAACAAACAAAATTTGCAATTGACCTATTTATGGAAATTCAATCCCAAGATATTACCTACAGCGAAGAAGTTCACGACATTTTGACCCAAATACCTAATGCTGTTATCCGTTGGGGTATAACGGTGGTGGCATCGGGTGTAGTCTTGTTGTTTTTGTTGGCTTGGATAGTGCAGTATCCCGATGTGGTGAAAGGCAGGATCAGCATTGTGGCAGCCAATCCACCTGCTACTTTGGTGGCAAGCACCGGTGCGCCTATCAAATGGTTGAGCGAAAACAACAGCCTTGTAAATGAACAACAAACAATACTGTATTTTTTAAATTCGGCAAAATATGAAGACGTAATGCAGCTAAAAAGTACCCTCGATAAGGTGCAAAGTGCAGTTTTTAGGGGTGAAAGTTTTGATGGAAACCTGCTTAACCCCAATTGGCAGTTGGGCGAGTTGCAACCCACCTTTAACGACCTGCTAAAAAACGTGCAGCAATCCGAATTGTTGGACAACAACCGCCGTTTGCAGGGCAACCAACGCAACACCAACAAGCAACAAATTGACAAATACAACGAAATTATTGCCAAAATAAAGCAACAAATACGCCTCGCAGAGCAAGAACATCGACAATTGCAACAGCAAATCGAAAGACGCTACCGCCCCTTATACCAAACAGGTGCCATTGCCAAAGCAGAGTTGGAGGCACAAGAAAACCATTTGTTGCAAATAGAAAAAAATATCGAAAACTTGCAAGCCACTATACACCAAACCGAAACCCAAATTTTGGCATTACAGGGCAAGCAAGAGGAATTTGGTTTTGAGCAAAACAACGAAAATTTGAATTTCAAAACCAATTTGATGAACGCTTTTAGTGCCTTGCAAAGCCAAATCAGCATTTGGGAACAACGCTATTTGCTCAAATCGCCCATTAGCGGCAAATTGCAATATGTACCCAACATAAAAGACAATGCCGTTGTGGCAGCACAGCAAGAGTTAGCTGCCGTTATACCCACAGGTAGCAGTGCCTACGAAGGCGAACTGACCATTCCGTCGGCGGGGTCGGGCAAGGTGGGTGTGGGACAAACAGTGCAAATCAGTTTGGACGATTTCAACAAAAAAGAATATGGTATGTTGCTGGGTAAGGTGAGCAATATATCGCCCATCAACAACAAAAATACCTATCAAA
Organism: Chitinophagales bacterium; assembly: GCA_016787295.1. Taxonomy (GTDB): domain Bacteria; phylum Bacteroidota; class Bacteroidia; order Chitinophagales; family UBA2359; genus JAEUUX01. The sequence goes on along the minus strand of JAEUUX010000233.1, from coordinate 23,527 downwards.
TAAACGTTGCCTTAGAACAAGGTTTGGAAACGACGCACCATTTGGAAATTGGTTTTAAACATGGTATGCAAGGCGAAGCAAACATTATCACCCAAAAACAGCGTTTTATTATGCGCATCTTTAACCAATTGAAAGGGATTTTTGAATAAGTATGGACTTGACAAAATAAGCACAAAATAACCATTTTTTGAGCAGCAGCAATACAATAAAACTGATAAAAAGACAACACCCCAAAGTTTGCAACACATCAAGAAGCATATTCCGTTATTGGGAATCTTGCAGTGTGCAAACTTTGGGGTGTTGTTATATAAAAAAATACAACTATTGATATGGGTAGTTATTTGGGATTTCCACCTTTTTTCACCTTTTTAAGTTCTTCTGGTTTAGGCAACGAATCATAATAGACAAATGAATTAGGGTCTTTGGGGCGTGTGGGAACACCCAAAGCATCATTGCCATTGGCTTCTAAGTAGCGCAAAATTTCCTCCATGTCACGGTCAAAAGGGTCGATTTCGGGGTGAAATCCTTTTTTGAGGTCATAGCCATAGCGTTTACCAACCAATTGGAACATAGTAGCATACAAAGGATTTTTCATCGTTTTAACCGTTTCAAAGAAAGGTTGCCCTGTTTCGCGTTCCACCATTTTCATCAATACTTTGCCTTGAAAGGTAGTGAAATTTTTCAATTCGTCTTCAAATAGAACTTTCATTTCTTTTTCGAGAGCATTGATATATTTTTTTTGGTCGCGTCGCTTGTCCATTTGTGCAGTTTGTGTTTCGACTTCGTCCAACAGTTGTGCTGCTTTTTGAGCATACGGATACATTTTGATAACCGTTTTTTTCAATTTGGCATACGCTTGTGTTGATGTGGAATCGCTCAAAAATGGACTAAACACCACAATGTCCTCGAACTCAACCGATGGCATAGTATCTTGTTTATAAATAACATTAGGAACAACATAGCGTGTAGCATCTTGTTGTGCAAGCAAATGGGAATAAATAGGAAAGCTGTATACTAAAAAATACAACACAATTTTTAGGGTGTTCATAATTTTTGGAATAAAAGAATGATATAGATGGAAAATACGCAAAAAAGGCAAGTTTTATGGTCACAAAAAAGTCATTTTTTAGAATATAAAACTGCTAATATGGTGGGTTATAGTTCGTTTTGATAGTTTGAATGGGTTATTACGCAATCATGATGACACATTATGGAGAGGCAAAGATACCGTATTTTTGGTAGATAAATGTCTAAAAGCAGGAATTTTGCATTTTTTTTCAAAAAGAGAGGCTTTATTGCAACCTTTTTAGCGGTTTTTCGTAAAGCTAAAGTACAGGAGTCTTGTAGCGCAAACAACTTGAGTCATTTGTTTGTCATTCAATAGAATACAAGTGTTAAATTGGCTTAATTTTTGACCTTGCAAATCTACTTATACTATCTTTTTTGTTTAGGAAACTAAAATGCTTATTATGACTCGAAAAGTTACGATTTGTTTACTTTTTTCTTTACTTTTTATATATCATGCTACTCGGGCGCAAAATATGTCCGGTACTGTAGCTCCCGCTTGTCATTTTAATAATGTTATGGGAGGCTTGTCTCAATTAGAGCAATTACAACAACACTATGTTTTGTTGCATTTTTGGAATGGAGACGATGCCGCCTCCATAACAGCGTTGCAAGAGTACAATGCCTTAGAGGCGGCGAATATGGATAAAATTCGTTTGTTGAGCGTGTTTTTTGGCACCAACAAAAATCAATGGCAACAGCTGGTTGCCCTATATCATTTAGACAAGGAACGTGCTTGCATCTTAGAAAAAGCCTTTGCATCGCGCACTGCACAAGATTATCACATTACATCAATTCCTCGCACTTTGTTGGTAGACCGAAGTGGTATTATCGTTGCAGACAATCCGTCTTTGTTGGAAATCAAGCAAATCATTAGCGACGACCACACCGTTGCGGCTTATCCTTATCAGATAGCTGCCGAAGAATACTTAGACAATAACTGGAGAACAGTTACTACTACTGCTAACGATGATGTAGTGGTGACAGAACCAACAAACGAAAGTGCTAAACAATATCGTGTTTTGCTGGGTGACTTTGGGTCATTGTTATACCATAATGGTTTTAAACACCTTCAAAATTTAGGTACTATCGAAGCCGACATGATTAATCAACAACATTATCGTGTTTGGATTGGTCCTACCGAAGATTTCCAGGCAGCGTTGTATGCTTTGGGACAAGCACAAAAAGCACATTATACTAAAGCTAAAATCGTTAATTTCACCAATGGACAACCCGAAACAGGCGTGACACCTATTAGTAATACCATGATCGTTCCCGATTATGCGGCATTATATTATAAAACTACACCTGTTGTTGCTCCCGATTTTGAAAACAAAAATTTCGCATTCACTCCTGCCTCCACAACAACAAAACAAATAACGCACAATAGTGACGAAATAGTATTCCAACCGCCTGTTGTTACACAAAAACCTGCCACAAGAGAAGAATATGACAATTTTGTTTATACTAATGGACAAACATTGAATGCTGCAAATAGTTCAGCGACCTTGCCCTCTTGTAATGGAAGTGCCATTATTGCACCAATTTGCAATAATAATGCCAAACAAATGGCAACTACCACAAAACCAGCTACAACTAGCACAGAACCTCCAGCGTTCACACCTCCTATTGTAGCAGAAAAACCAACAACAATTGATGAATACGTTAAATACGTAGAAACCAATGGTCAAACTTCATCAACTACCACCAACACAACTCTCCCAGAGCAAAAGTACAATAATAGCAATAGTACAAGTGCCACACAAAACTCGCCTATATACGAAAATCCCACTACCGATATGACACAAAGTTCACGTGTCACACCTTCACAAACTACTCCCACAGAAAAACTTACTGACCCAACAAAGGTAACACCTGCTTCTACAACATTTGCTCAAGATGGTGGCAAGAAGGTCTCTCATGTGGTTCGAGTTTCGCAATCTAACCAAACTGCTTATAAAATTTCAGAAGAAGTCATGCAACAGCGCGGCGAACTGAAAGCTCCTATCTACGACCCTTATAACGGCGAAGAAGCGGTGGAGTACACAAGTGCCTCCCAAGGCAATAATCCATACGGCGTGTTGTTATCTAAACAAGAGAACAAACGCGTTAAGCAGTTAGATAAAAAACGCGATAAACATAAAACCATTGCTCAAAAAGCAGACAAAAAAGCTCGCCAAATCGAGCAGAAAGCTCAAGATAGAAGCGTTTTTGGGAAACGTAAGAAATAAACTCTCCATTCAGAAACCAGCAAGCTCCTTTGGGTTTGCTGGTTTTTTTGTGGGAATAGGTAAATCCCCCTACCATCTCAATAGAGAAAATAGGGGGATTTTTCTTGGAGAAGGTTAGCTTAGTTTTTTCGTTGGTATATGAAAAATTTTTGCCGAACTATCGCTGCCTAATGGGTTTTAAGGACTTCGGGAGTGGTTTGAGTTTTTTGGGGTGGGGTTGTTCGCCTACAGTGTGGTCTTGGATTTGTTGTTGAGACAATAACAAAAACAAATTAATCTAATAAACTTAGAATAGCCATCCATTTGCTATAGATTATAGATGTTATTTTTACTGTCTCTGTACCAACCTTTGTAAAGGGAGCAACAGTACTTATTGTAAGCCCAGCTAATTCAGCTATTGCCTGTTTGTCCGAACTTACAGTAATAGAATGAACCAACTTTACCCCACCTACTACACTACAACTAACATTGATGATATCAGCCGTTATACAAATAGGATTAGGAGCGCCTACCGTAGCGCAAATAATAGAAATATGACTTCCGACGGAAGCACTGTACCAATTACAGGCTTGGTCAACTTTTAAGATAGTGGTGTACATAATTTAGGATGATTTTGTAATTTCTTGTAAAATAACTTTATACCTTTTGGATAGTTTTTTGTGTTGTTCATGACTTAGTGTAGGATCTGCCATACCCTTAACTATGTCGTTTAACTCTGTCAATAAAGATTGAGTTTGCTCGGCTCTTTCTTGTTGTTGCTGCCGTTTTGTTAACATTTCTTCATCAAAGGCTTTGCGGTCATTTATAATGTCCTTTTGCTGACTATCAGACCATTCATCTATTTTTTGGATGAATTGTTCTGCCAGTTCTTTATCGGCTTTTTTTTGCCACTCTGTTTCTTGAATGGCTTTTTTTGTTTTAAAAAAGGTTTCCTCTATATTTTTCATCGTTTCTCGAAAGCCTTCTTTTTTCGGGTTTTTATCAGAAACAATATAGGTAATTTTATTTTTTTTCATGACTATTGGTTTTTGTTTGTAATTTAAAAATTTCTGAACTAATTTAAAAATTATTGTATTTAACCAAACATTCCTAAGTTGTAAAAAACTATCTATATTTACTTGGTTTTAGCTACTTACAAAAAAGTATTAAGATGATTTATTTAAATTATATATAGTGCTGATAATTAGGGAATTTGTTTCTTGGCTGTGGAATGTCGGTTTAACAATTTAAGTCGAGAATTAATATCGGGACTTTACAGTTAGGTTAACTCCTGTAAACTGCAAAGTTGAGTTTGTAATTCGCTAATAAACCTTTTCAAAGCAGACCGGTTACTATTAAGTTGCTTCAAATCGTTACTTTCATTTGAGGTATTTTTTATTTTTCTCTCAACCTCAAGCAATAGTTTTTTACACCAGTTTACAAGGTATTCTACGAAATCGATTTGTTCGTTTACTATGGAAGACATTTGTTCTGCTTGAGCTTGTAATAATGCCTCTTGTTGATTTTTTAACCGACGTTCAGCATCTGCTTTTGTCTTTTGAACTTCTGCGATTAATCGTCGATTTTCTTCTTCTTGCCGCTGTTGAGCAGCCAAATAACTCGCCTTTGCAGCTTCTTCATTAGAATTAGCTGTAGCTACCGCTACCGTAGTAACGGTGGCAGCCCAGATAACAGGAATTAACCAGAACATACGTATTTATTTTAAAATTTTATGAGTAGATTTTGAATAATAGCTGTTTATTAGATTATTTGTGATATCCGTTGTTTCTCTCTCAAGAATTATAATGGTTTTTAGTAATTGGTTAAACTTTTTATATTCTGGAATAAGTATAATTTTTGAAAGAAGTTCAATAAGTGCATTAATTGTGCTTCTTTTGTCATATGATTTTTGTTTCGCCTCAGCTATAGTTTCGTCAAATTTGTGCTTATCTGCTAATATCATCTCAGTAGCCTTTTTTTGAAAAGCGTCTATTAAGTGTATTAATACATCTTTTGCAATTCTCGCTCTTTCTGTCTGCGCGTTAATTTGCACTATTGCGGTAGTACAAGCTCCAACATTAGCAATTGAGTTTCCTATAACACCCCAAGGCGTTATAGCACCAGTTGCTAACTTAAGTTCTGGTTGGGGTTGATTTACAGCAGCATAAAAGCCGTATAAAGCGTTTTGCACATTTTGGGCAAGCATCTGTAATTCCAGCACTTGTGGCTGTAATTCTGTGTCAGTGGTCTTTACTACCACCACATTTTTGTTTAAATTTTCCATAGGGAATTTTTGTTGAATTGGTTAAACGTTTTTGTTGTCGGTTGTAAAATTCAGGCTTTATAAGATACCATACGATACCTCAAAAATAAAGCGTTGTTTTTGCTAATCGTAGCGGTGTTGAGTGCTTCCTTGTTTTTGGGAGGTGATTGACGAACTTTGCATAAGACCTTTTATTTTTCGTTAAAAAATAATAATAACTATACGAGATATAGTGTAGCGACTCTTCGATGTTTCGCGGTGCAAAGGTACGGTACTTTTAAAGCATATAAAATACCTCAAAAATAAAGCGTTCTAACCGACATTCCGCAGTTGTAAAAAAACTATGTATATCTACTTGATTTTCAGCTACTTACAAAAAAAACAATAAAATAACTTATTTAAATTAAATTACATAAAGTGCTGATAATCAGGCAATTTGTTTTTGGACTACGGAAAGTCGGTTCTAAGAGAAAAACTCTTAGAACGCTTTTACTAACATTTAATCATTTTAACTGAAAATATCGGTGGCAATTTTTGATAATAATTGCCATTTTGCTTCGTAACCATCTTCCCACAGGTTTTCACTATATATTTCATTATGAATTTTCATGTATTCATTTATATTACTGGCATTAAATTCGCCTTTTTGGACAGTATTTTTGCTGCTTTTCTGTAGTTCTAATATTTTATTTCGTAATCCTTGACATCTAATAGAACAAGAAGCATCTTTTTTATAAATAATGTTTCTCAATCTATGCATTAATCTTACCTTAAATGTAATTTTTGAAGGCACTGGATCTGGCAACTTGGGTTTATTGTGATTATTTACATTATGAGTACTATTTGTTTTCTGTTTTCTATAGTCTTCCATCTGTTGAGCATGATCTTCTTTTAGTTCTTGCATAATTTCATTGTCATTCTCTGTTAATTTAAGTTGTTTGTTCTCTTGCTTATCTTTTATTAATTCTATAATTAATAAAAAAACATATTTGCGCATACTCTCTTCTTCCCAAGAAAACTTTTTTGACAAATCACCTATTTTGTTTACCACCTGTTCGGCTTTGGGGCTACAATACACAAGTCTAGTACCATTAAGCTCTGTGTTCAATGGTTGTAATTGTCGTATTTGCGATATAGCTGTTATCATAGAACGCGCGCCGTTTCCCTCTTGTTCTTCCTTACAAACAAAAGCATTCACCTTCAATTCCTTAACAGCTTTAACAATGTAAACAGGCAAGTCGTTTACGGTATAGATAATGTATTTGCTATTAGGCGAAATAGTTTGCGCTTCTTTAACAAAGACAAAACCCGATTTGTTGGGCATAGTAATGTCTGATATGATGATAGCGGGCTGGGGTTCTTTGCGCGCTTCTAACACCCGAAGAGCCGCAGTAGCATCATCGGGCTTGGTGAATAGTATAATTTGATAGTTAGGAAATTCTTCCTCTACAATTTGCTTCAAACCAAGTCCTATTTCTTCTTGATTATCAACAATATAAATTAAATTATCACTAATTTGTTTTTGATTTGATGTGTCGCCGCTAATTGATTGTGGTGCTGTATTTTTTGTTTGTTCAGTAGGATTGGGTTTTGGGGTTGTATCAACATTTGGCACATTAGCTTTGGGCAAAAACACTTTTATTTTAGTGCCTTCGCCTATGGTGCTTTGTAGGTCAAAAGTGGCATTTAGCATTTCTGCTCGCCCACGCATAGATTTTAAACCTATGGTGTTGGTGGTTTGGCTCACATCAAACCCATCGCCCAAATCCTGAATAGATAAAACAAACTTTTCTTCATCTTCCCAAAAACGCACGAAAACAATGGGTGTTTGCGCAGCATATTTAATAATATTGTTCATTGCCTCGTTAATAATGCCAAACAGTTCCGCCTCCACTTTTGAAGGCAGGTTGCTTGCGGCATTACCACGATAGTCAATATAAAATTTACAACTTCTTTGCAACGTGACAATATATATAGGAAAATAATCTACCAATGAAAATTCATCAAGACTTTTGGGCGTTAATCTATAACACACCTCACGCAAACTATCAATGACATTATCTATATCTTGTTTAAGGTCGGCAGGCGCGGTGTCTCTAATTAGACGTAAAGAATGCTGCACCGAATCGTGTATGTCATACGCTATTCGTTTCCGTTCTTGCTCCAAAATATCTACCATATTAGCATAGGTGATATATTTTACACCAGCAGCAGTAGCTAATATATCTGAATAATTATTATTTGCATTTTCCACATTAGTAGCAACCGCAACATCTGAAGAATGGTTATTTATATTTTCCATGGTCTTATTTTATTATAATGTTAGAATTCGCCGCAAAGGTACAACTTGACTAAACTAATGTCAATACTCATTTGTAATTATTTTTGAGAAAAATGCACTTTTTATCAAGAAATCCCCCTACCATCTCAATAGAGAAAGTAGGGGGATTTTGTTTATTCCTCAAAGCCCAAAACTACTTATCATTAGGTTTCGGTTTCTCTTTGGGTTTTAGCAAGGCTTTATCCTCATAAATTTCGTAGCGCGTACCATTTGCCAAAAACGTCAGCTTGTCGCGCGAAGTCCACAAGAAATCGGCGGCTAAAGCAGGGTTTTGCGACAAAAGGCTATAATATTCGGGCGAATAAAACGCCACTCTTTTCGCAGGTGCTTTCAGTTTTTCCAGCACCTCAAAATCTGCCCACAAACCGCTATTAGTCTTATACAAACGGCGACCATTCGTCAAAGTCTTAAAATGGTCTGCCATATTGATAGGTGTTGCTGATTTAGAGTTGGTAGGATTATAGAGTTGTGCCACTTGCGAAACGTTGAGCAGGGCATACACTTCGCGGTTGGCGGTCACCGCATCGGGTCCGTTTAGTTTCTCCAAATAAGGCAAATGGTCACCATACAACTGCATAGACGTATTGAAAAAAGCAGGCAACAAAGCCTTTTCTTCTTCGCTCAAATATCCTTGATTCTTCTTAATCAAACCATTGGTATAGGGTGTAGTGAGCATAAACTCATCAGCAAGATCTGCCATATCTTCATAAATATCGGGGTCGGTACCATTGAGGCGCACATCGTTGCAGTGATAACCCACCATGCGCGTCGCCCACAATTTGGCAACAAACGGAAAACGCTCGTCTTCGTCCGGAAATTTACCGCGAAGGTTAAAGCGGTTCATTTGGTCATTATAGTCACCAATCAAGGAAATATCATACTCTCCGGGACGTTTGTAACGCCCTATCATCACAAAAGGCGCATCGCCAAAAATAACATCGGGTTTGCGCGGAAACTGGTCTTTAATCTCAAAAGCACCACTAAAATACAACTGCAAATTGGTCAACACCACACTTCCCAAACGCACAAAAGTTGCACCCACAATAGCATCGGCATCTTCTTCGGGCAATACGTATGTACTATAACCCAAGGACGCAGCCGCTATTTGGTCGAGCAGCGTAACATCGGTATTTTTACCCATGCCCACAGGATAAATGCGCAAAGTCTTGATATTGGCTTTGGTCACCAAATCGGCAAGGTCTTCGCCGTCTTCGAGTCCTGCGGTTGGCTTGCCACCATTAAACAGCACCACCTGAAACGGTCTAATTTTATCAGGTCCAATAGCCATAACACCTTTCAATGCCGCCTCCACATTGCAGCCGCCCGAAGCATTAAGCCCGTTCAAGAAGCCGAGCGCCGTACTCACATTGGTACTATTGGCAGTCTGCCAGTCAGGAAAAGCCGTCGAAGTGACATCATTATAAGCCAAAATATTAAAGCGGTCGTTGCCAGTCAGTTTGCCCAAACAAGTGCTAATGGCTTTCTTTTCGCGCGCCAAATCGGTGCCAATACCCGCCGAAATATCCACCACAAACAGCACATCGCGGTTCACACCCGCTTTTTTCCCGCCATCAAAAGTTAGCATAAAATAACCATCTTCACCATCTTTTTTGTAGGTCAGCAACGACAGCCCTTCTGTTTGCGGAGGCTCGCCCACTTGGTAGCTAAACGCCACATCGTCCGAAGCTTTGTTCGCCGCCGATTTGCCCGAATACACCACTTTCAGCGTATTATCTTTCACTTGTGGCGCAAGGCTGAGGCTTGTGAGCGGCAAAAAGTTAGAGATGCTTTGGCTTGCTGTCACATCGATGCTCACTTGCGTATCTTTGATAGGACGTTTGTAGAACCGTTGTGAATTAAGCGGATAACGATAGGTATACACATTATCTTTTTCGGTCAAATCTTGCGTATATGACACCACAATTTTAACCGATTGGCGCGGTAATGTTTTGTAGAGCATAATTCGGTAGGTTTCGCCGTTGGTATACTGCCAATAATCAGGTTTTTTGGTGCGTTTGACCAACTCCTGAAACACCACCAACGACTGTGCAGGCGTATATTTTTCTGCACGATACTTATCTTCGCCCACCATCACCGTAAAATTGGACAAAGGCTGTCCGTTAGGACTTGGAAAAAGATAATATGCCGCAATGGTGTCGGAGGAAGGATTGTAGAAAGTTTGCGTAATTTCTACCTTTGCTTGCTTATCCGCAATGGTCACCACAGCATTTTCAGACATCAAATCGATGAAAAAAGGGTCATAATCCTCCGGAAATGGCTCGCCGTATGCACTTGGTCGGTCATTGGGATACCAATAGCAATCTTTACAGCCCGCCATAACGAAGCCGCCCGCCCAAAGTGGCGTATTGGCTAAAAATAAGCTACATAGTAAAAAGAGAAAAAAGTTTTTCATTGCAAAATATGTATCATTTGTTTTTTGGAAAGTTATAAAAAATTTAAATCACAACCCACATACCGTCCCAAAAGACGAACAAAGCTGCGCTAAGGTAACAAAAAAGTTGTTCATTATTTCAAAAAAAACACAACAATACCGATCCTCAAACCGATATGTTATAATTATTTTTGGGCGTTTCCCTGCGGGTCGGGCTGCTACGGGCTTCGCTTTGCTTCGGTGCTTCGCAAGCTACGCACTGGCTAACGCCACCCTCCGCATCCCTAACGCGCTTCGCCATTCGTATAGTTTTTTCCTTTTTTATCGTTAAATATGTGCCACAAACCTATTTCGATACCAAAAACGGTGTAAGAATCAGCTCATTACACCGTTTTTGGTCAGATAAAAAAATAGGAAAAAAGTACAATTTAGCAAAAGATATCTTTACACAAAACGATAATTAGTACCCGGATAATAAGCCCATTCGCCCAACGACTGCTCAATGCGCAACAATTGGTTGTATTTAGCAATACGGTCGGTGCGCGAAGCCGAGCCTGTTTTGATTTGCCCTGTGTGTAGCGCCACCGCCAAATCAGCAATAGAAGTATCTTCTGTTTCGCCCGAACGGTGACTCATGATGCTATTGTAGCCATTTCTACCTGCCATCTGCACACAATTAATCGTTTCGGTCAGCGTCCCGATTTGGTTCACTTTCACCAACACCGCATTAGCAATTTTTTTGCGAATACCTTTTTCCAAGCGTTCCACATTGGTCACAAAGAGGTCGTCGCCCACCAATTGTATTTTTTTGCCTAACTGAGAAGTCAATTTTTTCCAGCCGTCCCAATCGTCTTCTGCCATACCGTCTTCGATAGACACAATAGGATAGCGGTTGCACCACTCTGCCCAATAGCTCACCATCTCAGCAGAAGTCAGTTGGTCGCCCGACGATTTTTTGAAATGATACACACCATTGTCATAAAACTCGGTAGCGGCGGCATCTAAGGCAATCATAATATCTTCGCCGGGGCGATAGCCTGCTTTTTCGATAGCCATCAAAACCGTTTCGATAGCCTCTTCATTAGACTTGATATTGGGAGCAAAGCCACCTTCGTCGCCAACGTTGGTAGCATAATTTTTTGATTTCAACACCGCCTTGAGGTGATGAAACACTTCGACACCCATTTGCAAGGCTTCCGAAAACATTTCGGCACGCAACGGCACAATCATAAACTCTTGAAAATCGATGCTGTTGTCGGCATGAGCACCACCATTCAAGATATTCATCAAAGGAATAGGCAAGGTATTGGCTGCCATACCACCAATATAGCGATACAAAGGCAATTTGAGTTCTTGAGCAGCTGCTTGTGCCACCGCCAACGATACAGCTAAAATGGAGTTGGCACCCAAATTGGCTTTGTTAGGTGTGCCGTCCAACTGAATCATTTTTTCGTCTATGCCTGCTTGGTCAAAAACACTTAGCCCTTCTATTTCGTTAAAAATAACCGTATCGGCATTTTCAACTGCTTGCAAAACACCCTTACCCAAAAAGTAATCTTTATCGCCATCGCGCAATTCAACAGCTTCGTGTGCGCCCGTTGATGCTCCCGACGGCACGGCTGCTCGTCCGATACAACCGTTTTCGGTAATAACTTCTACTTCGACAGTAGGGTTGCCGCGCGAATCGAGGATTTGGCGCGCAACCAAATTGGTAATAACACTCATGTTTAGCTTAAGTATTTTTGGTTTGACTTAATAACTTTGTTTTTTGTAAAAATTTGGCGAATATTGATGATTTTTGTTGAAAAATTAATTATCAAAATAATATTTTGCACCACCTCAAAAAGCGTATTTGCTCAAATCAAACAAGTCATCGCTTTGTTTTTGGTTGACTGATGCGGGCGTTATACGAAGCACAAAGTTTCGCAAACCAATTAAGAAAGGATTCTCCCAGTGTGCAATTTTGCCCAAAGTCCAGCTTTTTTGCACAACAGCATGTGCTTTTTTTAGGCGCAAACGTTCATATTCGGGAAAAGCCTGTTCGAGGGTTTTGCCTTTGTCGAGCAGTTTGCCCAAAATGTAGGCATCTTCTATAGCTTGGCACGCGCCTTGTCCCAGATTGGGAGTCGTAGCATGAGCGGCATCACCCAACAAACACACGCCTTTTTGCTGCCATTGATAAATAGGTCGCAGGTCGATGATGTCGTTTTCGATGATTTGCGAACTTTCAGTAGCGGCAATAATGTCGCGAATATCTCGATGAAAATCGGCAAATATATTGAGCAATTGTTCAGAAGTGGGAGAATTGGTCGTTTTTTTGTTTACCAACGCATACCAATATACCTGCTGTTCGTTGATTTTGACAAAGCCAAAGCGTCTGCCTTTGCCCCATGCTTCGTTGATTTCGTGTTGATAGTGAGTGGCTAAAGCCAAAGTACAAAGACCGCGCCAACAAATTTGCTGGGCATTTCTGATATAGCTGGGTGGAAACAACTGTTGTCGAACCACCGATTTTATGCCATCTGCACCAATCAGAAGGTGAGTGTCGGTGTGGGTTTGGTCGTCGAAGCCTAAGCTAAAAACCTTGTTTTGTTGTGTAATACTTGATAAGCGTTTGTTCAACTGAATATGTTCATACTCCAAAGCATCGGCAAGTATTTGCTGTAGCGTTCCGCGATGGATAGCAACATTGTACACGCCATATTGCTGTTCATATTTGGCGAGCGAAACAAGCGAAAGTGGATTCAGTTGTTGGTCAGTGATTTTGATACGCGAAATACGGTTGCCTGCTTGTGTTATGTGGTGGTCTATACCCAAATCTTTGAACACCTGCATAGCATTATTGGCAATAATAATGCCTGCTCCGACAGCTTTTATTTCGGGCGCACTTTCGTATACTACTATAGGTAGACCGCGCTGGTGCAGGGTGATAGCGGTGGTGAGTCCACCAATGCCGCCGCCAATGATGCTAATGGGTTTTGTCATGTTGGAGGAAAGTAGATATTGTTTGGGGAGGGGAGTTTATTATTTCGGCAAAAAAGTGTGCTGATTATTGTGCATTGTTCTCAACGGGCTCGCGCCGATAGGCTTGCCATTCTACTGCGGCTAACAAAAACGCAATAGAGGCATCGAACAACAAATAGGCGCATCCGATAGGTTTTATCATGTCGGAATGCCATGCCAAGACTGATAGACACATTATCCCATACGCCACATTGCCTATTATCAAAGGAAGTACTTGTTTAGCGCTACGGTCTTTGCGGAAAATTAACTGCCAACCATACATGGCATAGCATAAGGCTATTATAGCCATAATGGTTATAAGGTATACTGGCAGTCCAAACAAAGAAGCGAAAAAATGACGAAGCGTAATGAGAAACAAAAAGGCTAACGATGCTGCATTGGTATCTATCCAAATCAGTCTTTTGAGGTTGGTGCTTATAGCCATACTGTGGGTGTGTTATAGGGGATAAAAAGGCAGGCGAAGCCGCCGCAAAAAAGGAAATGCGACTAAGCGAACAAGGGGCGAAGCGCGTTAGGGATTGTAAGGGCAGCCGCAGGCTGGTGCTTGCACCGTAGCCCTGTAAAGCCCGCCCGCAAGGGAACGCCCAAATAATAATTCGAAACAGCCACTTCGAAATAAAGGTTGTGTTTATTGCACTCGAAAATAGTATTGACTATTGTTGCGGATTTCGAAGAAGTATATCAATGCACCCAAAATCAGTAAACCTAAAATGACTGCCAATGCAATTTTGATGACGCTATAGGGTCGTTCGCCGCTCACTTTGCCCGTTCTGCCGTTGATAAGAAAGCGGTAAACTTTGTTGTTGTAGCGAAACGCGCTAATCCAGATGGGTAGCAAGATGTGTTTGAACGTGATGTTGTAGTGGTCAGTGGTGAGGGTGATGATTTGTTGATGGTCGCCACCAATGTCACGATTAACGGCTTGGCGTATGAAGGTGTCCATGCGCAATTTGGCATCGCCTAAACCTTCTTTGACGTTTTTTTGGTAACTTTCGGCACGGAAACCGCTTAGGTACTTGGGGTTGAATGGGGCGAGTTCGGGTAGGTCGAAGGGTTCTATGGCATAGACATATTCGTTGGGTAAGGTGGTGCTGGCTACCACCAAAATATCGTCGAATGCTAAACGGACATTACCCGACACGGGATACCATCGGATTTTGGTGACCGGTACGGTTTGGGTGCGGGTGTTACCATTGGCATCGCGCACAGTTTGTTGTTCGTAGGTAACATAGTTGATGCCGCGCATACCTGTGTAGTGGCTTTGGGTTTGGCTGTCATACGTCCAATAGGGAATGTATACGCCTGCCAATTTGCCTTCTTGACGGGCATAGTTCAACAAATCGTTGGGGGCAAACCACAGGGTTCCGAGCCATTGTTGGAACATGGCTAAGGCTTTTTTTTGCTCAATAGAAAAAGGTAACAGTCCTTTGGGCTGCATCAATTTGCGCTGTGTAGCGTTCTGTAGCACCAAGCTGCTGCTACAGAACGGACAATTCATGGCGCTCACGTTGGGAGGAAAAGTGGTTTCGGCACCGCAGGTTTGGCAGTCGACAACGGTGACTGTTACCTCTTCTTCTTGTTCAAAAACGTGGTTGATATATTGGTCGTAGTCTATCTCTTGAATAGTGATTTTTGACCCCTCAATGGCTACTTCGGTTTGGCAGTATTCGCACACCAATTTGTTTTTGGAAGGCTCGAAGCGCAAGGGACCACTACAATTCGGACAAGCCAAATCGTCTGTTATAGCATTAGTGGGCTGATTTTCCATTTTTGTTGTGGGCAAAAATAATTGGCAATGGAATTAGGTGAGCGGGGGTGGAATGGTGCTAAACAAGGCATTGACTTCTGCCACTTCATTGGCGGCTTTCCATGCCTCTAAGCCATTTTTCCAAACCAAAGTGTCGCGTTGCAGGTTGCCATTTTTGATGAGTTCTTTTAGTGCATCGGTATTGAACGGACCTGTTTGTTGTCCGTTTTGTGCCACATATATCTCCAATTGTGGTGGCAATGGTGGTGGTACAGAGCGATTTTGCTGTTGATTCTGTTGTTGATTCTGTTGTTGCAAATTGATTTGGGCTTGTGCCATTTGGTTCACCATGTTGTAGCCCATACCCATGCCCACTAAGGTATTACCTGCTCCACCATTTTCGGCGGCTTTTTCGATACCTGTTGCGGTTTGGAAAGCGGTATACCTGCTCAAATCGCCAATAATGCCCATGCTGGTGCGTTTGTCCAACGCTTTTTCGACTTCTTCGGGCAAGGAGATATTTTCGACCAAAAATTTGGTAAGAGATAATCCATATGCCTCAAATTCGGGTGTGATGGTATCGCCTATCCATTTGGACAGTTGGTCATAGTTACCTGCCAAATCTAAGACGGGTATTTTGCTATTGACAACGGTATTGGTGAAACGGGTGATGATGATGTTGCGCAATTGTTCGGATACTTCATCGACAGAAAAATGTCCTTGTGTGCCTACGATTTCCTCGATGAATTTGGAGGCATTAGTAATTTTTATGGCATAGGTTCCAAAGGCACGCAGGCGCAATGGACCAAACTCGGGGTCGCGCAACATGATGGGGCTTTTGGTTCCCCACTTCTGGTCGGTGAAGTTTTTGGTATTGACAAAATAAATTTCGGCTTTGTAGGCACTTTCAAATCCATATTTCCAACCGCGCAAAGTGGAAAGGATAGGAAGGTTTTCGGTGTTGAGGGTATAGGTGCCTGGCACGAAAACGTCTGCCAAACGCCCTTGGTCTATGAAAATCGCCAATTGAGATTCGCGCACAATGAGTTTTGCTCCATCTTTAATCTCGTTGTTGTATCGTTGAAAACGATAGACCATCGTGTCATTCGATTCGTCGAGCCATTCTATGATGTCGACAAATTCTCCACGAAATTTATCAAATATGCCCATTTTTGGTTAAATTTTTACTTTTTGGGGTGATGTATAAAAATAACAACAAAGGTACGGTTTTTGGCAATACGATTTGCAAATAGCGTCATAAAAATTGTATTTTGCTGTTTTTTTTCTATGGTTAGCGGTTTATAGGCGACTTTGGAGCATAAAGATAGGCGGTTTTCATCATACTTAAAAAATGTTCACGAAATAGATAGGGTAGATTTTTTTATTTCACAAAAAACCTGTAACTTTGCACCCTACTTGCGAACACTTTTGTCGTTTATCCCCTAAACGAAGTATTTTAATTCCTACCCTTATTTTCTCTTTGTTTTTGATATATCAACCTACTCCTATAATATCCTAATTTTGTACTATGAGGCAGTTAAAGATAACAAAATCTATAACCAACCGTGAAAGTCAATCCTTAGAAAAATACCTTCAAGAAATTGGGAAGGTGGATTTGCTAACACCAGAAGAAGAGGTGGAATTAGCCAAACGCATCAAGTTAGGCGACCAAGAAGCCTTAGAAAAATTAACCAAATCTAACCTTCGCTTTGTCGTTTCTGTTGCCAAACAGTACCAAAATCAAGGGCTTTCGTTAAGCGATTTGATTAACGAAGGCAATTTGGGTTTAATAAAAGCAGCCCAACGTTTTGATGAAACACGTGGTTTCAAATTTATTTCGTATGCTGTTTGGTGGATTCGACAATCTATCTTACAAGCCTTAGCAGAACAGTCGCGCATTGTTCGCCTGCCGCTCAACAAAGTGGGGTCTCTGAACAAAATCAACAAGGCATTCTCTCAATTGGAGCAAGAATTTGAGCGCGAACCATCAGCAGAAGAATTAGCCAATTTGTTGGACATTGACACCGAAGAGGTAGAAACAACATTGGGTGTTGCGGCGCGCCATGTATCAGTTGATGCACCTTTCATGGAAGGCGAAGATGGGTCATTGTTGGACGTATTGGAAAACCATGGCACCGCCCGTACCGATGCACATTTGGAGTACTTGGAGTCGTTGCGACAAGAGATAGAGCGTTCCCTCTCGACCCTTACCCCACGCCAGCGCGATGTTCTGAAATTGTATTTTGGCATTGGAGCAGAACACAGTATGTCGTTGGAAGATATTGGCGACCAATTCGGTTTGACGCGCGAACGTGTGCGCCAAATTAAAGATAAAGCCATTAACAAACTGCGTACCACCTCCAAAAGTAAGTTATTAAAAACTTATTTGGGAGCATAAAACAATCCAACCGAACCCCCCAAAACCTACAACAATGAAGTGGTCGTATCGCACCGAACAAATTCAAGCAGGAATTACAAAATACTGGCTTCTGGAAGCAGACCACACCTTGAGCTATCAACAATGGATAGAACAACTAAGCACGTCGTGTAAGGATTTTGCTAATTTCTTTTCGGAAATTTTGGCACAAAGTCCTTACACCGCTTTCTTTTGGGAGGTAAAGCCTATTGGACAACAAGACCTGCACCAAGCATTTGAATTTGTGCTGGTGGATAGTTCAACACTACTTCGCCTTGTTCCTGATTATACGCCATTTGTACAATATTTCCCCAAAAAAAACGACCTTACTGCTCGCCCAGTAGTGAGTTTTAAAAATTTGGGTAAAGATGCCCATTTGATAGTTCCATTACCATTTTCTGACACAGCCAACTATGCACATTTAAGTGCCTTTTTGCGCACAGCTCCTCCCACGCAAATTGGCGAGTTGTGGAGCGAAGTGGCAAAAGTGTACAGTCAAGTATTGCAAAAACAAGCATATACTTGGTTAAGTACAGCAGGTTTGGGAGTGTCTTGGCTACATATCCGCGTGGATTCGCGCCCTAAGTATTACCGATATTTGGCGTATAAACAATACCAAGCAGAAAGTTAAGTTTCTTGTTTGTCAAAAATATATCATTATTGGGCTATAGTAATTTCAAAAAAATACGTACTGTTGTCAAAAAGTTTGAGTTGGATATAGAATTAGCCATTTTGTTTCCTTATCTCAAACCGCATTTGCCAAGTGAATGGCTAAATGAAAGTTTAGCTATAGTCGGTTTTATGCCTATTACCAATAAAAAATCAAAAGCAGAGAGAATCATTTCGCCAATCCTTACCGAAGTAGCTAAACAATATCAACAATAAGTCACCTTGTTTTCGGGAGAAGAAATCAATATAAATCCACAAGAAGATTTGGCAGAAGAATGTGATTTCATTTTTGCACTCCAAAAGCCCAAACCGTATGTCGAAGCACCTATTATTTCTTTAACCGAAGCCAAAGACGAAGATATGGATTGGGGAATGGCACAATGTGCAGCCCAAATGTATGGAGCTATGCTGTTTAATGAAGCCGAAAGACGACCTATTACGACCATTTATGGTTGTGCTACAGATGGCATAGAGTGGCGTTTTATGAAACTGCACCAACAGTTATATACCATCGACACCAAAACATATACCGCTATTCCAGAGATTTTGGGTGTTTGGCATAGAATCATCAGACAGTATGTGCAATAAAAAAACAATACCCCTCCTTCGCTCCAACTATAATCATTTTACAACAAAAAAATTAACCAACATAAAATACACCCCATGTTTGAGAGCCTACAAGAAAAATTAGACCGCGCCCTGCACGGTTTAAAAGGACACGGTCATATCACCGAGCTAAACATAGCCAATACTGTTAAAGAAATTCGCCGAGCATTGGTTGATGCCGATGTAAACTATAAAATCGCTAAAGAATTTACTGCCAAAGTAAAAGACGAAGCGATGGGACAAAACGTTATTACTGCCCTCGAACCCGGACAGTTGCTTGTCAAAATTGTACATGACGAACTCACAGCACTAATGGGGGGTAATATGGTCGATATTAATATCGATGGCAAACCTGCCGTGATTCTTATTGCAGGGCTACAAGGGTCAGGAAAAACGACTTTTTGTTCAAAATTAGCTAACTTCCTCAAAACCAAACGCACCAAAAAAGTAATGTTGGTGGCTTGCGACGTGTATCGTCCTGCCGCTGTTGAACAGCTAAAAGTGATGGGCGAAAAAGTAGGTTGTCATGTCTATTGGGAAGAATTTAGCAAAGACCCCGTGTCTATTGCTCAAAATGCTGTACAGTATGCCAAAGATAATGGTTTCCATATCGTTATTGTGGATACCGCTGGTCGTTTGGCGGTAGATGAGCAAATGATGAACGAAATTAGCCAAGTCAAAGCTGCTATACAACCCAGCGAAACCTTGTTTGTGGTTGACTCCATGACCGGTCAAGATGCTATCAATACTGCCAAAACATTCAACGAACGCCTCGATTTTGATGGTGTTGTGCTGACCAAATTGGACGGTGATACGCGCGGTGGAGCTGCCCTTTCTATCCGTTATGAAGTACATAAACCTATCAAGTTTATCAGTTATGGCGAAAAACCCGAATCGATGGACTACTTCTATCCCGAACGTATGTCGCAACGTATTTTGGGCATGGGTGACATCGTGTCGTTTGTAGAACGCGCCCAAGAGCAGTTCGATAGCCGACAAGCTGCTGAATTGGAGAAAAAAATCCGCAAAAACCAGTTAGATTTCAACGACTATATGGCACAATTGCAACAAATCAAACGCATGGGTAACATCAAAGACCTGATTAATATGGTGCCGGGTATGAGCAAAATGTTGCAAAATGTGGACATCAAAGAAGACTCGTTCAAACAGGTGGAGGCGATTATCCTTTCCATGACCCCACGCGAGCGTGCCAATCCCGATTTGTTGAACCCCAGCCGTCGCAAACGCATTGCAGAAGGTAGTGGCAACAAACCCGAACAAATTAATGCCTTCCTCAAGCAATTTGACGAAATGCGCAAATTCTTGAAAACAATGTCTAAACATGGTGGTGCTATGCCTAATATCAATCCGTTTGGTGGCAAATAATACTGTTGGTTTTGCCAACACAATGCCACCCAACAATAACAGACTCACCAATCGACTTTCTTATGAAAAAATCTTTTGAAAATTGGTTTTGGGAAGATCTCGAAATTGAGTTTGGTTTGGAACAAAACAACCTTCCCGAACTTGATGCTTGGTTAGACACATCAACAATAATTATCTCTGACAAAGAACGCGAACAATTGACCAAATTGAGCCAACGTTTCAATAAATACTACAAAAATTGGAACGAAGACGAACTAAAAATGCAGTTTATTGCTCCTTTGTTGCTCATTGTTGACTATTATTTGGAGAACTATCTGCCTTTTTCGCAGCGTTATATCTCGGCAGTCGTGAACAAATGGGAATTGGCAGGCAGAGTAGATTGGATGCTCTCCAAAGGTAAACAAATGCCACGCAAACCTTATTTTTTCTTGCACGAATATAAGCGCGAAGTTTCGCCCGATGGAGACCCACAAGGACAATTGTTAGCCGAACTGTTTGCCGCACAACACCTCAACCAAGACAATTTTCCGGTATATGGTTGTTATGTAGTGGGTAAAGATTGGACTTTTATGGTGCTGAAAGCCAATATTTATGCCGTAAGCCGCCCATACCAAGCCAACGAAGCACCCGATTTTGACACCATTTTCAAAGTTTTACAAAAAATCAAAATATTATTGCCTCAATAGTATTGGTTGGTAGTATAAGACTATGCTTGTTAAGCCATTATACTGCCCACTATCGTTTTTTTCTAATTCTATATCATGAAGAAACTAAATATAGGCATTATCCGCGAAGGAAAAATCCCCAGCGATTCACGGGCACCTCTTAGCCCGCAACAGTGCCGACAGTTGCTCGACCAACACAGCCAAATAGCTATTTTCGTACAACCCTCACCACACCGTTGCTATGCCGATGACGAATATCGCAGCATAGGCATTCCTATGCAAGATGACCTTAGCCATTGCGACATATTGATGGGCGTGAAAGAAGTACCAGTCGACCAACTATTGCCCGAAAAAAAATACTTGTTTTTTTCCCATACCATCAAAGAACAACCTTATAATCAAAAACTAATGTGGGCTTTGTTGGACAAAGGTATTCAGATGATTGACTACGAATGCTTGGTTGATGACCAATATAAACGCATATTGGGATTTGGACATTTTGCAGGTGTGGTGGGTGCGCACAACGGTTTGTTGGCGTATGGCAGAAAAACGGCGACCTTCGACCTAAAACCCGCCTATTTGTGCAAAGATTTTGCAGAAATCAAGCAACATTACGCACAATTGCAGTTACCCCCCATCAAAATCGTATTGACCGGCAATGGACGCGTTTCGACAGGTGCCAAAGAAGTCTTGGATATTTTGCAAATCCAAGAGGTGAGTCCCCACGATTTTTTACACCAAGAATATCCTCACCCTGTTTATACGCAGTTGGTTTCCAAAGATTTGTACCGTCATTGCAGTACCAATAAATATGACCGCAACGATTTTCATGCTCATCCTGACCAATATCGCAGTAGTTTTGCACCCTATACACGTGTGACCGATTTGATGATGAATGGCGTATATTGGGCAGCCGACTGTCCGCCTTTTTTCACCAAAGACGAAATGAAAGCAGCAGATTTTTGCATCAAAGTCATTGCTGATATTTCTTGTGATATCGAAGGTTCTATTCCTGCCACCCTCCGAGCTACGCGCATAGGAGACCCCGTTATGGGCTACAACCCACACACCGAACAGGAAGAAGCGCCTTATCAAGCCCATACCATCGACATCATGGCAGTGGACAACCTACCCAACGAACTACCACGCGATGCCACCGAACAATTTGGTGCTGCCCTAAGCCGCTATATCATACCCGAACTATTACAGCCCAACAGCACCGTAATTGACCGAGCCACCATTACCCTACAAGGCAAATTACATGGCAGATTCCAATACCTCGAACACTATGCTGCCAAGCCAACCTACCATATAAGCTAACAATAATAGGTATATTGTATAGTTCCAAAGCAGTTCAATAGCCATGGTGAAACAAATTTTATCACCAATTGAAGCTATCGAGCTGCTTTTTTTTGCCTTATTTTGTAGTATATCAATAAATTATCGTACTTTTGCGACAAGTAAACTAATAATAGTATGAGTCACGAAAAGCTTACCCCTTATCCGCATCAAAAAAAAGTAGAAAGTTTTCAATTATATTACATCGACACCCAACACGACCTACAGTTGATGTTAGATAAAATAAAAAATACCCCAGAAATTGCTGTCGATATAGAATTTGACCGCAATAGGCATCACTATGGTTTTTCGTTGTGTTTGATACAAATTGCTTGCGACGACTCTTGCTATATTATAGACCCATTGCAAGAGGGAGTAGATGCCTTGAGTATCAAAAAACTAAACCCGCTGTGGAAAGTGTTTGAAAATCCTGCTATCATCAAAATTTTTCATTCGCCCAGCGAAGACATTCGCCTCCTAAAAACCCTTAACTGCTACATCAAAAATATCTTCGACACCCACACCGCCGCACAACTCACCTCTACACCCACTTTTTCTTACAAGCACCTTTTGGAGACACGCCTGCAAATCAATTTGGAGAAAAACGAGCAAACTTCCGACTGGAAACGCCGCCCGCTTAGTCCTTTTCAGCTCCAATATGCAGCAAAAGATGTTATTTATTTGTTCGAACTCAAAAAAATACTACTCCAAGAAGTCACCAGCCTCCACCGTTTGAATTGGCTACAGGAAGAATTATTGCATTTGGAAACCTTAGAAATCGCCGAAACAGATAACTTGCATTTGCGAATCAAAGGAGCAAAAGACCTTACCGACCTGCAACGTCATCAACTCAAAGCACTTTTTGATTATCGCGACAAACAAGCACAAAAACTCAACAAACCACCCTACCAAACCATCGAAGACGGCATATTGATGGCACTTGTCGAAAGACCCAAAGATACCATTGCACAATGGACAAGCCTCAAACGCAAACACCCACGCCTGCAAAACGCCATAGCAGACATAGAAGCACTTTTGCAACAAGCCATACAAGAGGCACAAGCCTTGGGATTAAGCAACCGTCCTTACTATCCTACCCAAGCCGAAAAACAAGCCGCATTAGACCGACGCGACCAGTTGCGCCGTTGTAAAGATTTTTTTAAGCCTATCCGCGACCACATACAACAACAATATGGCGAGTCTATTGCCGCCTTAGTGCTGACGGTGCGGATTATAGAGGATTTTTGTTGGGAACGATACAAATTATCCCACCTAAAACAATATGCCCAAAATATTATCCGCCAAGCTGCTGCCGATATAGGTACAGATTTATCCCAATATGAATAACAAACACTGCCCTATTTAGTACCAAGTGACTAAGTAGGGCAATGCTGTTGGGAAGGAG
>JAEUUX010000203.1 GCA_016787295.1 Chitinophagales bacterium | reverse complement strand
GAACAATGCCGAAATTACGGACATGAACGAAACAGATACAGATAGCACGCCTAATAATGATGTTATAGGTGAAGACGACCAAGACCAAGCCTGTTTTAGCGTGCCAGTTACATTGTGTAGTGACAGTCCAGCAGCGAGCATAACCATTACCGCAGCAACTGCGACGACTTATCAATGGTATGTAAGCACAGACAATGGTGCTACCTATACAGCCTTGTCAGGTGAAACAAACCAAACTTTGGTGGTGAATAATACCTTGATGGGCGGCAATAACATAACCAAATACTTCAAAGTAGCCTATAATGGTTCTCCGATTACGGGTACTTGTGGTGATGTGATGTGTTGTCCTGTTATCATAACCACCCAAACTTGTACAGTTTGTCCGCCTCCTAAGTGTATAACCATTGGAATTACGAAACATTAAGCATGATTTAAGTTTTTTTTTGAAAGTAAAAACCCCGACGGCTGCCTTCCATTTTGGAAAGGCAGCCGTCGGGGTTTTAGGATGTGGGCAAATTCTGATAAAGCAGTGTTTTGAAATTTAATTTTGGCATAAAAATTATTCAATATCATAGAAAAAAGAGTTTCAAAAAAAAATCTTAATCATGCCAAAAAACATTTTTAAAAAGCTGGCATTATTGCTGGTTTTATTTTCCACCTATATGTATGCTCAGGTTTCAGGTATTGTGTTCCGCGATTTTAATAGTAACTCATATTACGCACTCGCTGTCGTAAAACATATTATTGTAGCAAACATAGCAATTACAAAAACCGTGCTTATGCCTACACTATTTTCGCTGTCTGAAATAGTGCTGTTTCGGTCGTTGAGGCATGAAAGTCACAGCTAAACAGATAAAAAACGATAACACGCGTCAACGATTGCCTACATTTTGTGGTAACTAATACGATAAAAGAAACAAAATACTTACTATAGGCTGTACAGAAAAAAGAAAAAAGTTCTCCGTACTTTTGCGCTGTGAAACAAACAAAAATAACAGAGAACCCGTCTGAAAGACGGGTCAAAGATAGTACAAATGTTTGGAAAAACAAAGCACTATCTCGTGGGTCAGAA
>JAEUUX010000187.1 GCA_016787295.1 Chitinophagales bacterium | reverse complement strand
GGCGATACTGCAAGACAATAATCTTTATCATACATTAATTAATCTATTCACCCTTTCAAATTCCATATTTAAATCATGGTTATAGAGCATCGTTTTATTCCTCGTGATAATGCTAGCAAATGTCTCTGGCTTAAAAACTTTGCAGCCAAATCTCCTTTGTATAAGGACAAGTACAATATCACTGATGAGGAATTGGCAGATATTATACAAGGCAGTTTCTATTTTAGCTATGTGGTAGACAGACATAAGCAGGTAGAGGAGTTTAAAATCAATTGGACGACTTTTCGCAACGAACTGCGCGACGGCAACCAACAAAATGGCGTGATTTTGCCTTTGCCCACTTTGCCCAATTTCGGCACACCTCCACCTCCTGTTCCCAATGGCATCATAAAACGCGCTTCATTGTTGGCACAACGCATCAAAAAACATCCTGCATACGTCGAGGCAGATGGACGCGATTTGGGTATTGTTGTCGAAAAATCGGCTTTTGACCCACAAAAGAACAAACCCGCTTTTAGCATTCGTTTGGTAGAAGGCGGTCATCCCGAAATTGTTTGGCGCAAAGGCAGTATGGACGGCGTAGAGATTTGGGTAAAACGCAATTCCAACAACAAAGAATTCGTCCTTTTGGCATATAATCAACATCCCAATTATATCGATATGCACCCGCTTCCCGAAGCAGGTGGCTCCGAAATATGGCAGTATCGCCTTATCTATCGCTACCATGATAAACAAGCAGGTATGTGGAGTGATGTGGCATCGGTGACGGTAGGAAACTAACAAATGGACAAACAAAAAACATCGGATGTCGCTAAAACATCCGATGTTTTTGTTTATGCTTACCGTAAATCTTTCAAGAAAGCAGTTAAACGATCCGCATAATGCGTATCTGTTTTGGAAACGCCGCCGATGTACTCTCTTTTGAATTGATGGTACAAGGGATTTTGCAAATCTAAGGTATCCAATATCTCAAAGGCTTGAGGAAATTCTTGCCGAATGATTAAGGCGATGGCTTGCTCAATAGTTTGTTTGGTGGTTTGTAGGTTTTTGGGGATAGCAACAAATTCCCCTCGCATCAGCTTCCTATAATGACCTTTTAACCCTTTTATTTCGATAACTTCCGCTTCCTCGATTTCTTTCATTCCTATAATTCCCATTTTTCTTCTTTCTGTCTCTTTGCTGCTCATGCCTTGCCCTATGCCCTCCAAAAGCTCGTATGCCATAAAAGTCGTATTACTTTCGTTGCAAGTCACTTGTTTTCTTGAGTCTTCTTTGTACCATTGTCGCAATTTGTCATAGTCAAAAACGGTGGCTTTACGGTAGTCCATGCCTTTGCATTTGGCACAAGAACAAGGTATAACAATACTGACAGCAATGCCTTGGAAATCGCGGTGCAAATCGTCCATGCTATCCATAATAATCGCCATGAGAGACGTAGCTTCCTTGCTTGGCGCTACGCTAACGCTTATGGTTCGTCTAATGGTGTCTTCTTTGACACACACTTTGGCAACTGTACGGAGGTGGTGCAACACCACACCCTTGCTCCAAGCATGGCTGTCGT
The DNA here is from genome assembly GCA_016787295.1 of Chitinophagales bacterium. GTDB lineage: Bacteria > Bacteroidota > Bacteroidia > Chitinophagales > UBA2359 > JAEUUX01. The sequence continues at coordinate 1,616 of JAEUUX010000187.1, read as the reverse complement.
TGTCAAGGTGTTTGTGCTGCACGGCGGTCAGTTGATTGACCAAGCCGTGTGGCATAAACTCGTAGCGGTATTCTATATAAATGCCTTCTTTGTCGTTCCATGCTTCGGCAATAGGCGGCATATTGGCACTCAGGCGGGCGGGTATAATGTAATGATTGGGTGCGTCGCGCTGTTCGTAGCACAACTTAAACTGCACGGCTAATAGCAGCAATTCGTCTTTCCTATTGGCATATTCCTCTCCTTTCCAAAGACGGTCTGTGTCGATAGGCGAAAAGTGTCCGTTATTTTTAGCAATGCGTTTGTCGTCTATTAGCCTGTAAATTGCCTTTGTGACCCAAGTGGGTTGCAATACCACCATATTTTTGAGTAAAGGCTTGTCGTGATACCACAACAATACGCCCAAATTGTGCAGATAGCGCCCCAAGTCTGTTATTTCTGCCTCTTTGACATCGTATTGACGGCAAATATCGGCAAACTTATCGTGGCTGATTTCAAACACACTCTTTTTTACTAAGCTATTCAGGTGATTTCGCACCTCTAACCAATTATCCCAAATAGGTTTGTTGATGTGGGAAAGTTGGCTAATGCGGTGATGCAACTCGGTGACCAAATCGCGCAACACACTGTCATCATTAATTTTGGAAAGATTAATGCTGAACAAACGCGGGCTAAGGTTGAAGTTTTTTTTGTATTCATCGATGCTAAAAGGGCTATTTTGAAAACCTTTGAACAGATTATAGACCGCCACAATGGGATTGTCCTCGCCCGCAAACAAACGGATATTGGGTAGCCAATAATCAAATTTGTGGTCGTTGTCGCGGGAGCGTGCCATGACAATATACACGGCATTGTTGGTCAAGAAAAAGCGGTGCAGCGAATAATAAATGTCCTGCCCGCCAAAATCCCAGATATAACTGGTGTATTCGTTTCCGTTATAGTTAAAGGAATAAGTAGCTACGTCTATGCCGCGCGTGCGGGCATTGGAAGGAGGCAATTTGGCTTTGCAATCGCGCAATTTGCGGTTTAAACTCGTCTTGCCTACGCCGCCTTCGCCCACCAATACAATTTTGGCTTCGTATAATAGCAGTTCCTTAGCGCCATATTGTTTGCGTTCAAAATATCGCAATACTGCCTCTCGACCTTGCTCTACTACTTCCAAAGGAGGTGTTTGAAACGGATTATTACCCAAAAAAATACCTTCTAATTTTTCTTTTTCGCGTTTCTTCCAAAAGTCATTATAATCCTCAACATAATGCAATAACTTTCCACCTTGCAAAACAGGCAAGAGAGGCTGTAAGGAGGTTATGGGATTATTGAAAAGCGCCAAAACTTTTAATTGTGGCATAATGCTCACTATAGTAGATACGTCCGTGAGTTGATTGGAATGTAGGTTTAATTCTGTCAAAGCCGTTAAACCTGACAAAACGGATATGTCTGCGAGCTGATTAGAATGTAGGTATAATCCTACCAAAGCCGTTAAACCTGACAAGGGTGATATGTCTGTGAGTTGGTTATTGCCAAGATTCAATTCTGTCAAAGCTACTAAGTTGGATAAAGCCGATACATCCGTGAGTTTGTTTTCATATAACCATAATTTTGTCAAAGCTGTTAAACCT
>JAEUUX010000181.1 GCA_016787295.1 Chitinophagales bacterium | reverse complement strand
TTTGGTTTTCCCATTATTTAGCCGTAATTAATAAAACCAGTTCTCTATTTCCCATAAAAACCCTGAAAGGGTGATAAGTTTGTAGCAAAAATAGACAAACAGACATTTAACATAAACACCGAAGGGGTGACATTATTCAATGAAACACAACATAATGCCATAACAGCACACTTTTTTATCGTTTTTCTTGATAATTATAGCTTGGTGGTTGTAGTTCGGCAGTTTGATTTTGCAAGCTGAATAAAAATGAGATTTGGTTTTCCCATTATTTAGCCGTAATTAATAAAACCAGTTCTCTATTTCCCATAAAAACCCTGAAAGGGTGATAAGTTTGTAGCAAAAATAGACAAACAGACATTTAATATAAACCACGTAGGGGTGACATTATTCAATGAAACACAATATAATGCCATAACAGTACACTTTTTTATCATTTTTCTTGATAATTATAGCTTGGTGGTCATAGTTCGGTGGTTTGATTTTGCAAGCTGAATAAAAGTGGGGTTTAGTGTTAGTTGATTGTAGTTTGGTGTTGAGAATTTGATTTTTTACCCATCATTATCCCTTTTTAGCTCGATGGATTTTGGATTTGTTGTGGGTTTGCTGGGTATTTGTTTTATCATATCACCCTTTCAGGGTTTTATTTTTATTCTACTACTTGATTGCGCTACAAACTTATCACCCTTTCAGGGTTAAAACTTTTTCATTCCAAAAAAAATTATCCCCTAAACAAACAACCTAACAAACACGGCATTAATAATTAACCATTAACAATTAATAATTAAAAACCTCGCTATTTTTACCTTTTACTTTTTCTATTCTAAAAGCAAAAGTTCTGTTTTTGCTATATTTTTTGGAATTTCCAAAATATACAGCGCTTTTTTATTCCTGTCTGCCAAATTGAGCTGCTACCAATTGTTGATAGATGCCTTGCTTATTTTGCAAGAGTGAATCGTGAGTACCACGCTCGATGATTTGCCCTTTTTCCAACACTACTATTTCGTCGGCATTTTGAATGGTCGATAGACGGTGTGCAATAACGATGGTGGTTCTGTTTTGCATGAGATTATGCAAAGCTGCCTGCACTAATTTTTCGGATTGTGTGTCTAAAGAAGAAGTAGCTTCGTCGAGGATTAGAATGGCAGGATTTTTCAAGATAGCACGGGCAATTGTTAGCCGCTGGCGTTCTCCTCCGCTTAATTTTGTGCCACGGTCACCGATGTTAGTATGGTATCCTTCGGGCAGTTGGCTAATAAAATTGTGGGCGTTGGCAGCTTTTGCGGCATTAATAACCAATTCCATATCGACCTGTTCATTTTTGCCAAAAGCTATATTGTTGAAAACTGTGTCGTTGAACAATATTGGCTCTTGGGTAACGATTCCCATTAAGTTGCGTAGGTCTGTAATGTTATATTGGCGAATATCTGTGCCGTCGATGATGATACCACCGCTCGTAACGTCATAAAAACGCGGAAGGAGGTCAGCTATAGTAGATTTTCCTGCCCCTGAATGCCCAACTAAGGCTAATATTTTCCCTTTAGGAAGCCTTATATTAATGTCATGTAGTACTTGGCGGTCTTGATAGGCAAAATTAACCTGTCGCCACTCGATTTGGTTGGTGAATTGGCTGATATGCTGTGCGTTTGCTTGTTGTTGAATACTGATAGGGGCAGTGAGAACTTGGTCGATGCGCTCTACTGAGGCTAAGGCTTTTTGTATATTGTAGAACACATTGGTAAAAGACTTTGCAGGGTTGAGAATTTGCGAAAAAATAAGCATAAAACCAATAAAAGACTCGGCTGTTAAGCTAGTATTGCCCGATAGCACTAATCGACCACCAAAGTAGAGAACGATGCAGACAACTACAATGCTCAAAAACTCGGCTAAGGGTGACGACAGCTCTCTTCGACGGAGCATATTGGTTTGGATTTGGTAGTGGGCTTCGTTTTCTTGCCCAAAACGAGCATTTTGTATACCTTCGGCATTAAAACCTTTGATGACTCTTAGCCCCGATAATGTTTCTTCGATGATGGAGAGAATATTTCCGAGCTTTTGCTGTGCGGCATGTGATTTTTGTTTCAAAGTTTTGCCAATTCTACCAATGATAAAGCCACTCATGGGCAACACAATGAAGACAAATAGCGTGAGGGAGGGACTGATGAAAAACATAGCACCCAAAAAGGTAATGATGGTGATGGGTTCACGAAAAGTAGTCTCTAAAACGCTGATGATTCCTGTCTCTACTTCCTGCACATCAATAGTTAGGCGTGTCATTAGGTCTCCTTTCTTTTCATTACTGAAATAGGACAAAGACAATTGCGTGATTTTTTGGAACAAATCGCGCCGTAAGTCCCTGACTACGCCGTTTCTGATGGGTGAAAGGGTGTATTTGGATAAATATAAGAATAGGTTTTTGAGCAAAAATACCACACTCACTACCACACAGATAAATAGGAGCGCTTTTTCTTTGCCTTGTGTTATAATGATTTGGCTTATTTGGTAATAAAAAGTCTGTATTGCATACTCTGCCGACCATTGGAATGTTGGCTCTTGAAGTACTAATTTTTGTTTGTCGAATAGTAGGGTCAAAAAAGGCATAACCATTGCCAAAGAAACGAGTGAAAAGACTACAGATAGCAGATTGAATAGCAAATGAAATAGCGCGTATTGTCTATAAGGCAGTACGCGCTGTAATATTTTTAAGTATGTTTTCATGTTTATGATGGTGGAAGATGTGGTGCCTATTGGAATGAATACAATGTCGAATGTTTGTCACCAAAGACTTATTAGCAGTGTTTGCATCGATTTGTTTGGAGCAAAAGTGTGGCTATTTAGTGCAATCCCTCTCTATTGGGTGATAGAGAGGGATTTTTTGTGCTTATACTTAAACTAATTGGCATTTGTGGTAATGCTTGTGTTAGTCCTAACTATATTTTTCTTCTTGGAAACCAAAATCGCGCCACATACTTTTATAATTTTCGGGAAAACTTACTTTGAGTTGTGTGCGCAAACGGCTTTGTAATTTTAAGGCTTCTTCTTTTTCTATTTTAAGTTTATTAGATAGAATACTGCGATTACCATCTATGCGTTTGCTTTCTTCCCATGCAGTTCTATGTTCTTGGTGAATAGATTCCCAAAATGCAAGTCCGTATTTGCGGTCTTTGAATGGGTTATTTTCTTTGCTCATAGCAAAAATGACCAAGTGTATTGCATTGCTTCGCGCGTCATTGTCGGTTGGGAATTGCAAACCCCTGCTGGTTTGAACAATGCCGTAGGTAGAAAAATAGGAACTTGCTGAGTCTTTGCCATACATCTCAACTAAATAGTTCTTTAAATTAGGTATGGCTTTGTCGATAGCTTTGTTCGCATTTTTTAGTTGCAGCGTGACACCACGACGTTCGCCCTCGTTTTGCTGCTGCTGAATAATGTTGTTACGGAATACTAAATGCTTGTTATAGTATTCTTCGGCAGTAATAAAATCTGTTTTGTAGTTAGGATATTTTTCCTGCCACGATTTGCCAGAGGCAATGCCTAATTCTGCAATATTAATGTTGTTGCTCAATGCCGCCATGAGAAAATGCTATATTTTTTAAGGTAAACAATAGTTTTTTGTGTTGTATTGTCTATTGGACGAGCTGTGCTGGGTTTGGTCACTTTTTATAAGCAAGTTTTTTGGGTTTTTTATTTAAAAATTATTTTTTGTTTTCCCTTTGTTCCTATTAGATGGGGCGATTCTGAATTTGTCATGTATTTGCTGGGTATTTGTTTTATCATATCACCCTTTCAGGGTTTTATTTTTATTCTCCTACTTGCCTGCGCTACAAACTTGTCACCCTTTCAGGGTTAGAACTTTTTAACCTCAATAAAAATTATCCCATCAATAAACAACCCGACAACCTCCTCACTAACAATTAACCATTAACAATTAACAATTAAAAACCCCGTTACAAACGCTTTGCCTTTTCAGGGTTGGAAAATAATGAATTTGCTTTTTTATCTTCCTTTGCTAACCATATTATAGAGGGATTTTGGATTTGTTGGGTGTTTGTTGGGTATTTGTTTTATCATATCACCCTTTCAGGGTTTTATTTTTACTCTCCTACTTGCCTGCTCTACAAACGTATCACCCTTTCAGGGTTAAAAATCCTTCATTCCAAAAAAAATTATCCCCATAACGAACAACCTAACAAACACGGCATTAACAATTAACCATTAACAATTAACAATTAAAAACCTCCTCATTAACCATTAACCATTAACAATTAACAATTAAAAACTCCGCTAATTTTGTTTGCCTTATTCTTTCGGTTTTGGGGCATAAAAAAAAGCTGACAGCCTTAGTTTGCTATCAGCCTTTTAGTTTATTGCATTTGATTAGTCAAAATTGTTTTGACTGCATTAACAATAATTTCCGCTTCGCGGGTTATACTTTCGGGAAATATCTTGTAATAGTCAGTGTTATATTCAATTGTAACACTGTAGTCGTGGATATAGAACTGTGGGGTAGCAGTTGTGGTGACATTAGCATTGTTATCGTTTAGCAATTTTTCTTTACTAAGTGCAAACATCACGAGTCTATTTTTTTCGTCGCTATCCATGACAGTATATAAGCCCGTGTTGGGGTCTGCTATCATTTTATTGCCCTTATATTCGAGGTATTGTCGCGTGGTGAGCGTTCCTGTTTCTATTTGATAACGTTCGCCAATTTCGGCGAGGCTTGTTTGGGAGGCGGTAGTGGCTTTATCGTTTTTTTTGAGGGCTAAATAATCCTCTATAGGATAGGGAGTGAGTTGGATAAGGATTTCATAAGGCTTGGGATAGAGCTTCTTTTTTGCCCATGCCTCTTCTTTGCCTGCGTCTTCTTTCGGAATGGATTCGTATTCGGTTTGTGTCATAACAATAGGCATATCTTTGGCATAGATGACATAGTTACCTTCACGTCCCACAACCACCCAATTTCTGGGAGTTATCTTTTGGAGTTCCACATATAAGCCACCGGGATAGAGCAAGCGTGAACCGTCGTCTTCTTTGGGCTTATCGTTTTGTGCGATGGTATTGTGGAGCGAAAAAAAGAAGCTGGCGATAATAATTATGTATTTCATGTTATTTTCCTCGTTGTTTAAAAAAATGAATTAGCTGTGTTATATAAGGTTGATGAGTTGTGATGGTGATGAGGTCGGCGTTGGAACGCAAAAAAGTATTGGTGCAATAATCGTTTTTTTGTTGATAGTGCTGTTGATATGCCCGTTGGTTTTTGGAGTTTTGGGTATCTATCCATTGCCATGTATTTGTTTCGGAGTCGTACATAGGTGCGATACCAATTTGCGGGAGTTGTTTTTCGTATTGGTCAACCAACTGTATACCCACAATATCGTGTTTTTGAGCGGCTAACTGTAGGTTTTTTTCATAGTTATTACAAAAAAAGTCGGACAGAATAAAAGCCGTGCATCGCTTTTTGATAGCATTGTTAAGCAAGTCGATGGCGAGGTGAAGGTTAGTGCTGTTGGGCAGAGACGATTCGGTGGGCTTTTTCCACATCGTTTGCCAAAAGTTAGGCGGTTTAGGTGGCTGAATTTGCTCACTTTCGGCAAAGGCTAATAGGTCATAGATAATCCGAAGGACATGTGAGCGTCCTTTGTTGGGGTGTACAAACTTTTTTATGCTATCCGAAAAAAAGATAGCCCCCACTTTGTCGTTATTAGCAGTAGCAGAGAAGGCGAGAATGGCGCATATTTCGGCGATTCGTTCATTTTTGGTTTGTTCGGCTGTACCAAAAAAGGTAGAAGGACTAATATCAATCAGGAGCATGAGGGTTAGTTCGCGCTCTTCCTCAAAGATTTTTATATATGGCTGATTAAAACGTGCCGTAACGTTCCAATCAATACTTTTTATGTCGTCGCCGTATTGATATTCGCGCACTTCAGAAAACGACATGCCTTTTCCTTTGAACACACTATGGTATTCGCCCGAAAAAATGTGGTTCGAAAGGGAGCGACTCTTGATTTCGATGTGGCGCACCTTGCGCAAAAGAGATTCTTTGTCCATAGTTGGGGTGATTTTGTGTGTTTTTAGGTAGATGATA
>JAEUUX010000091.1 GCA_016787295.1 Chitinophagales bacterium | reverse complement strand
TTCTGATACCGTTGCAGAAGCAGTTGTAGTACAACCATTGGCATCAGTAACAGTAACGTTGTATGTGCCAGCAGGAACAGTAGCTAAATCTTCTGTTGTAGAAGCTGTAGCATCGTCCCAAAGGTAGGTGTAGCCACTTGTGCCACCGCTAACTGTCAAATCTACGCTACCATTGCCTCCATTACAAAGTGCATCGGTCGCACTTGCAGAGGCTGTTAAAATAGCAGGTTCTGATACGGTTGCAGAAGCAGTTGTAGAACAACCATTTGTATCAGTAACAGTAACATTATATGTACCAGCAGGAACAGTAGCTAAATCTTCTGTTGTAGAAGCTGTAGCATCGTCCCAAAGGTAGGTGTAGCCACTTGTACCACCGCTAACTGTCAAATCTACGCTACCATTGCCTCCATTACAAAGTGCATCGGTCGCAATAGCAGAAGCTAATAACTGAGTAGGCTCATTAATAGTAGCTGAACTAATAGAGCTACATCCATTGTCATCAGTTACAGTTACACTATAAGTACCAGCAACTGCTGTAATAGCATTATCAGTGCCATTATTACTCCATAAATAACTGTAAGGAGCAGTACCACTTAAAGCAGTTACAGTTGCAGTACCAGTGCCGCCAAAACAAACCGCATCTACAGCACTTGTAGAAATGGTTACTTGCCCGAATATGACAACTATATTGTCTGTTACCACTCCACAAGGTCCAGCAGGGTCTTCTGAAGTTAAGGTAAGCGTAATTGTACCAGCTAAATAATCGTCGGTACTTGGTGTATATGTAGTACTCAAAGCTGAAGCATCACCAAATGTACCTGTACCAGTACTTGACCATGTGCCTGTACCAGCATTAGCTCCAATAGTGACAGTACCATTCAAAGCAACATCATTGCCTACACATGAAATTAATATAGCAGAACCAGCATCTACTACTGGTAATGGGTCAACGGTAAACACAGCTACAGTACGTTCACTGCCACAACCACCTGTGGTATTGTAGCATTCGGCATAATATGTTGTTGTTCCCGGAACAGTATTGTCTACACCACCTGCAATAACTGGTATAGCTGTTGGATTAAATGGATCTACATTAGAAGCCAATAAATTACCTCCTGTGGCTGCATCCCACCAATTAACTTGGTAAGTAATACCCGGATCAGCAGGAATAGTATAGTTGGCAGTAACAGTAATATTGTCTATGCTTGCATCTGTTCCACTAAATCCAGCATTAGTATCATCAAAGGTTTCACGGAAATCAAATGTCCATAAACCAGCAGGGTCTAAGGCTGCAAATGTGCCAGTAGGAACATTGGCAAGAATGCCTGCGAAAGTATTTGTGCTTAATTGAATATCCGTTTGTACAGCCCCAAACTGAGCAGGGGGCGTTACACGAACACGCAATTCACTAAGGAAAGAAGATCCCAAAGCAGTATAACTTGTTGTTACGGTTACGCTATTAACAATAGCACCCGTAGGTAACGAGCCACTTGGAATATCTACATAAATAGGATTATTACCTGCCCCCCCATAAGTTGTAGCACTAGAAGTACCGCCTGTGCCTGAACCTGTTATGTTACCTGATATAGCAGGAGTTGGAGGGCGAGAAGGACAAGTTGCATCTAAACCCTCACCTGATGGTACAATATCATACTGACAGATGGTATAATCTATTGCTGTTGGAGCTGGTGGATTGAAAGTGATAATAATTTGATCGCTTACAGGACCACAAGGACCAGCAGGGTCACCAGATGTTAAAGTTAATACAATATAACCGTCTTCTATTTCAGTTGTTGTTGGGGTATAGGTGGTAGTTAGGCTTGTAGCATCAGCAAAAATACCTGTGCCGCCGCTCCATGTACCAGTTGTTACACCCAAACCACTTACCGAACCGGATAAGTTAATAGTAGTTGTTGTGCTTGCCAAACAGTTTTGGTCAGCACCTGCATCTATTACAATAGCGCTTTCGATAATGAAATCAGCAGCGGTACGTGTGCTTGAGCAACCATTAGGAGATGTACATTGTGCATAATATGTAGTAGTACCTACTTGCGTAATGTCTACTCCATCAGGGAGAGCTACCATCGTTGGGTCGAATATACCACCCGAGCCTACCTGTGTGCCACCCGATGCGGCTGTCCACCATGTAGGTGTGATAGCCGGAGTAGTATAAGTAAATACAAGGCTTACATTGGTAACTGTTTCATCGGGGTTAACAGTGTCGTTAAACTCATCGGCAAACTCGAATAACCAGTTGCCTTGTGGATTAGAGCCTGCTAAGTTCCAAGTACCTGCACCAAGGTTAATAACGGCATCAGTTAAAGAGCCTGCTCCATTAATTTCGCCTGTTATGCTTGTACTTGTGCGGGCGGCACCTACGGCTGCGGGTGGCGTTACACGCACGGTAAGGTCGGCTGTCCACGAAGCACTAAATGCTGTGTAAGTAACACGGGCTACTACACCCGTTACCGTAGCATTGGCAGGTATATTAGCTGTTGTAACCGGAATTGATAAGGTATTTAAAGAAAACGCATTACTTGCAGTTTCAACATCTATTGGTCCGTTGGCAAAAATTGTTGCACCTCCTGCTATTGCTGGCAAAGTACTTGGGCAAGTTGCACTCAAGCCTTGTCCTGTAGGCGGAGCTACATACGGACAAGTTGAATAGTTGCTTGTAGTGGCTGCTGTAGGAATGAATGACACCGTTAAATTATCACTTGCTGCCACACAACCGCCAACTGGGTCGTCAGTAGTAAAGGTCAATGTAACAGAGGTTGCTGCAATATCAGCGGCACTTGGGGTGTAGTCGGCAGTTACTGTTGTACCACTTGTTTGTACATTGGAGAATGTTCCCGTACCAGAGGTTGACCAAGTACCTGAACTTGCTGTACCACCAAATACGCCCGAAACACTAATAGGTGTTGCGCCATCAACACAAACGATATCGGCACCTGCATCAGCAGAGGCTGGTGGGTCTACAGTAAAGACAGCGGCACTACGGTCACTTGTACAACCTGTTGTCAAACTTGTTACTTGTGCATAATAAGTAGTAGAACCGATTACAGTATTATCCACACCACCTGAAGCTACAGGAACTGTAGTTGGATTGAATGGTGCGCCACTTGCTACTTGTGTCCCACCTGTTGTAGCGTCCCACCAAGTAAGTGTGGCATTTTGGGTCAAACTATAATTAGCTACAATGGTGATATTGGTGATATTGGCATCTTGTACAGATGTTCCACCATCATCAAAAGTTTCACGGAAATCAAATGTCCATGTACCCGCAGGGTTAGCAGCGGGCCAAGCCGGAGCCGTAGTTGGGTTACTGTTGGGGTCAATTAAACCTGTAAAGGTACCGCTACTACCACCAGGGGCTACGTTAGCCGCTGTTTTAGGTTGAATGTCATTTACTTGTGCATTGTAGCCCGCTGGAGGTGTTACGAGGGTGCGCAACTCACTCATCCACGAACCATTGATGGCTGTATAGGTAATATTGACGGTCACTCCTGTCACTGTGGCACCTACTGGAACACCACCGGATGCGCCAGCAGCGGGGAAAACTACACTCATAGGAGTACCCGGATATGTTGTGCCAAACGAAGCACCGTTGGTAGTGTTGCTCGCACTTACACTACTTGTTGAAGAAGCGAATATTAAACCAGGCGACGAAGCGGTTAAGCCTTGCCCTATTCCCAATACTTCGTTTTGACAAATAGCTTTGTCAGTTGTAATTGGGGCGGCGGGTTGTGGATTTACAACGATGGTTGTGGTGGCAGTTTTTGTACAACCATTTGCATCGGTTACAGTAACGGTATATACTTCGCCATTTTGTGCGTATGTCACAGCACTAAGGGTTGCAGGTGTACCTGTTGCTGTATAAGCATTTGGACCACTCCAAGCATAACTTGTTCCACCTGTCGCAGTAAGAGTAATATCACTACCAGGACATACTGGACCATTGTTAGTCGCTGTAGCAACAGGAAGTGGATATACAGTAATTTGGGTAGTAGTAGAGGCAGTACAACCATTAGCATCTGTAACTGTTACAGTATAGATATTGTTGGTCATAGCTGCTGTCACTGCTGTCAAGGTAGCAGGGTTGCTGCTTGAGGTAAATCCACTTGGACCACTCCAAGCATAGCTTGTTCCGCCTGTACCAGTCAGAGAAATGTCGCTACCCGCACAAACAGGACTATTATTGCTTGCTCCCGGAGTAGGATTAGGTGTAATACCTACTGTTGCAAAAGTTACTGCTGTGCAACCTTTGGAGTCTGTAACAGTAACATTATAGTTGGTATTGTTCAAACCAGTAGCTGTTGCAGTTGTTTGACCATTACTCCAACTATAGGTATAAGGTGCTGTACCACCTGTTGGTGCAACAGTGGCAGTACCATCAGCAGCAGTACAAGTTCGTGGAGTTGTGGTAGGCGTTCCAGTAGCTAAGGCAGCGGCTGGTTGTGCTACGGTTACGTTGGCAACAGTAGAGCAAGTAGCTCCATCTGTAATAGTTACCAAGTAGCTACCAGCAGTTAGATTGGTAGCTGTAGCAGTTGTTTGACCATTACTCCAATTGTATGTATATGGTGAGATTCCGCCTGTTGGAGTAACAGTGGCAGTACCATCATTGCCACCAAAACAACTTACACTTGTAGTAGCTGTAGTAGCAGTTAGGCTTGCCCCCTGAATAACATTACCACTTGCTGTAGCGGTACAATTTGCAGCATCGCTAACTGTTACAAAATAGGTAGCAGGACCCAAAGCAGTAATGGTTTGGGTAGTTGCGGTTGTATTCCATATATAAGTATAGGTAGGTGTACCACCACTTGCATTGACAGTTGCAGTACCATTGGTACTACCAAAACAAGTTGGTGTGGTGCTTACAGTAGCTGTTGGTTTTGGATTAACTGTTACTGTAATATCAGGTAGCGTAGTAATACAACCTGTGGAAACACTTGTGATAGTAATACCTGTTATGGTTACAGTACCATCAAACAATACACCTTCGGTAAAGTTAGGCGTTGTAAAACCAGAGGCTTTATTGTTAGCTCCATATAAGAATGAACCAGAAGAAGAGTTCAATGTCATAGAAACATTGAAGTTTTGGTCAGAAGTAAAGCTAACATTGAAGCTAGCATCTTCACAAATAGCAGTTGACGATGGTGTAGCCGAAGCTACAGGTGGATTGGTAGTGTTAGTAACAGTTGCGGTGGCTGTAGTTGTACAACTATTCGCATCTGTTACAGTAACCGTATAGGTACTTGCAGCTAAACCTGTCGCTGTGGCTGAGGTTTGTCCATTGCTCCAACTATAGGTATATGGACTTGTACCACCTGTTGCATTAGCAGTGGCTGTACCTGTACTACCATTACAAGTTGTGCCTGTGGTAGTGGGAGCAGCAGCTAAAGCAGAGGTAGGTTGTGTTACTGTGCCAGAAGCGGTTGCAGAGCAAGTATTACTGTCTGTTACAGTAACAGTATAACTACCCGCAGCTAAACCTGTAGCAGGATTAGTAGTTTGGGTATTATTCCATGAATAGGTAAATGGCGTAGCAGTACTACCTGTAACATTAGCAGTCAAAGTGCCATTTGTAGCACCAAAGCAAACAGTAGTAGTAGGAACACTTACTACGGGTTTAGGATTAACTGTAAAACTGATATTCGATAATGCTACAGAACAATTGCTCGTTTGGCTGGTAATTACTATATTTTGCAAAGTTACATTACCTCCGAACAATACGCCTTCGGTAAATGGACCAACAGTAAAAGTTGCATTGTTGTTCAATGTTCCATAAGGTATTGCACCAGACGAAGAAACAATATCAAACGAAACAGCAAATTTTTCACCCACAAAAGCATTGGTAACGTCGAAAGTTACACTAATAGCACCTCCTTGACAAATAGTCAACGAAGCAGGTGAAGGAGTAGCTGTTGCAATAGGTGCGCCTGCTGCTGCGATGGTTGTTGTACCTGTTGTCGAACAAGTATTAGAATCGCTAACAGTGACAGTATAAGTGGCTACTCCTAAAGCATTTGCTATTGCGGTAGTTTGACTATTACTCCACAAATAAGTGTAGGGGCTTGTGCCGCCTGATACACTCACGGTTGCAGTACCAGATGGACTTGAGCAACCTGTTGGTGTATTAGTGATAGACACAATGCTTGGATTAGCATTCACTACAATTGTTGCACTTGCTGTTACAGCAGTACAGCCTGTCGGTGCAGATACGGTAACAGTGTAGGTTGTTGTGCCAGCAGTTGCCGTAGATGGCGTAATGCTTGCTGTTGTTGAACTCTCGCTCCACAAATATGCCGTTGCACCGGTCGTTGTTGCATCTAAAGCGGTTGCCGTAGCACCAACACAATACGATGTACCAGACAAGGTAGGTGCGGTAATTGGTGCATTTACAACTATAGCAGCACTTGCTGTTACAGCAGTACAGCCTGTCGGTGCTGATACAGTAACGGTATAAGTCGTTGTACCAGCAGTTGCAGTAGATGGCGTAATGCTAGCAGTAGCTGAACCATCACTCCACAAATATGCTGTTGCACCAGTCGTTGTTGCATCTAAAGCGGTGGCGGTAGCACCAACGCAGTAGGTTGTACCAGACAAGGTAGGTGCGGTAATTGGTACATTTACTACTATAGTAGCAGTTGCTGTTACAGCAGTACAGCCTGTCGGTGCTGATACAGTAACGGTATAGGTCGTTGTGCCAGCAGTTGCCGTAGATGGCGTAATGCTTGCTGTTGTGGAACTTTCACTCCACAAATATGCCGTTGCACCGGTCGTTGTTGCATCTAAAGCGGTGGCAGTAGCGCCAACGCAATAGGTTGTACCAGTCAAGGTAGGTGCGGTAATTGGTGCATTTACTACTATAGTAGCAGTTGCCATTACAGCCGTACAGCCTGTCGGTGCAGATACGGTAACGGTGTAGGTTGTTGTACCAGCAGTTGCCGTAGAGGGCGTAATACTTGCTGTCGTGGAACTTTCACTCCACAAATATGCCGTTGCACCAGTCGTTGTTGCATCTAAAGCGGTGGCGGTAGCACCAACGCAGTAGGTTGTACCAGTCAAGGTAGGTGCGGTAATTGGTGTATTTACTACTATAGTAGCAGTTGCTGTTACAGCAGTACAGCCTGTCGGTGCTGATACAGTAACGGTATAGGTCGTTGTGCCAGCAGTTGCAGTAGATGGCGTAATGCTAGCAGTAGCTGAACCATCACTCCACAAATATGCTGTTGCACCGGTCGTTGTTGCATCTAAAGCGGTGGCGGTAGCACCAACGCAATAGGTTGCGCCAGATAAGGTAGGTGCGGTAATTGGTGTATTTACTACTACTGTGGTGGTGGCAGTACAACCAGTGGTTGGCGTAGCTGCACTTGTAACCGTAACAGTATAAGTACCAGCAGCCGCGGTAGTAGCGGCAGTAATAGTTGGATTTTGTACAGATGATGTAAAGCTATTAGGTCCCGCCCAAGCATAAGTAGTTGCACTTGCAGGACTTGAAGTGAGGTTAAGGTCACTTCCTGCACAAATAGGACTATTGCTTGAAGCTGTAATGGTAGGTACATTAACCGTTACAGTTGCGGTAGTAGAACAGTTTGTATTTGCATTAGTAACTGTCACCGTATAGGTAGTAGTAGCTGTTGGCGTTACACTTACGCTGGTGGTTGTTGCATTAGTTGGGTCACTCCATGCGTAGGTAAAAGTAGGTTGTACTGGTGTAAAACTCCAAGCTAAAGGATACGTTAAGGTGTTAGAAGCCACATTATTGATACCTGTTGCTGTAAAAGCCACAGTACCTGTAGGATTTTCTACACCAATAACAGCATTATCAGTATCAGGAGTGGGTGCGTTTACATAAGTTTCCAATTTTCCATTTTCATAGATTATAGCCTGAATACTTATGCTTCCAGTGTTACTAAAAAAATCAACGTCATTATAGTTAACAATGAAACGACGATTAGGGGCAGTGCCATCTGTCCAATAACTGATACCTCCAAGAGGTGCGGTATCCATATCTAAGTCGGTAAAAAAGGCAGCAAAGATGTTATTAGGTATGGTTGCAGAAGGCATAGCATTTCCATAGCCACCATTAGTAGCTAAATCACCGCCAAAACCGATAACACCATTTGTTCCTATGCCGACGGTTGTATAGGTGCTGCTAAAGAATGGGAAACTAAATGGCAATGCTATATTGTTCCAGCGTCCATCATCAAGGGTTCCACTCGATAGTGCTACTGTCGCTACAGCATTGTTGCACAATGTGGTTACTCCCGTACCTGGCACAGCAACGGGTGCATACGCGATACTTGCTGGAGTATAGGTAGTAATTGGTAGCACAACACCCGGTATAGCGGTAAGTGTTGATGAACTTCCTGAACAGACTATAGTTGGTGATGCCAATGCAGTAACAGCAGGCAAAGGATTGACTACAACTGCTGTAGTAGCTGTTATTGTACAACCCGCCGTTGAGGTTACTGTCACAGTATAAGTACCAGTAGCTGCTGTTGTGGCAGCGGTAATAGTTGGACTTTGCAAGGCAGAGGTAAAGCTATTTGGACCTGCCCAACTGAAGGTAGAACCATCTGAAGTGAGGGTTAAGTTCAAATCGCTTCCTGCACAAATGGGACTATTAGTTGTTATGGTAGCTGTTGGTAGCGGATTAACAGTTACAGCAATTGTTCCTGTTGCTGTGGCACCACAATTATCACTTACTGTTACAGTATAGGTGGTGGTGGTGGTGGGCGTTACCGTGATACTTGCTGCTGTACCAGATGTACTCCAAAGATAGGTGTATGGAGCCCCGCCACCTGTAGCTCCTGCTGCTAAGGTACTACTTTGCCCCGCGCAGATGGTGGTGGGTGTGGCAGTTGGGGTAGCAGCAAGCGGAGCAACCGTAACTGTTACGCTTGCTGTTTTTGTACAACCCAACGCATCTGTAACTGTCACAGTATAGGTTGTTGTAGCAGTCACAACAGTTGCTAATGGATTGCTTGTTGTCTCTTGTCCTACTATATAAGTAGTTGGCGACCAAAGATAGGTATATGTTCCACCTGTAAAAGAAGGTGTAAAAGTATAGGAACTAACGGCTGTAGAAGACCAACTAACATTATTGCGGGAAGGAGCCGCAACGCCCGCTGTTCCTGTAGAATTTTCCACCCCTTGCACACTTGTATTAGTTCCGATATTGGTGCTTATGATATCTACAACATTGGTTGTTTCATGTAGTATAATTTGACCTACATAATTACCTGCATCGTTAAAATCTACTATTAAAACTCGGTCAGGTGCTGTGCCTGTTGTATAATAATTGATTTCACCAGTAACAACCGATGTCCAGTCGCGCCATGCCAAGGCAATGTAATTGTTAGGTACAGCCGCTGCGGGAATAGTAGCTGGTGTCCATGCATTAGAGGCACTACCTCCAAATTGAATATTACCATTGGTACTAACTTGGAAAGTGGTATAGGTATTGCCATAAAAACTAAAGTTAAAACCAATTGGAACGGAATTGGAAACTGCATCATCACCATTAGGAACGGTAGTATATGTACCTGCTGTTAAACCTGTTGTGCTATAAGGAGTTAAGGTATTGGCAGCAACAGTATAGGTAGGTGTGGTACCCGCTGAAACATTCAATTGTGAATTGGCACCAGAGCACACCGTTGTGGGTGTTGCAGATGCAATAATAGAATAGTTTGGCGATACTGTTACTGTCACGCTTGTCGTTGAACTACAGCCTGCTGCACTTGTCACCGTTACTGTGTAAGTTGTGGTGCTGGTGGGAGAGGCAGTTACTATGGCTGTGTTTGTAGCGCTTAAGTCTGTACTTGGAGACCACGCATAAGTACTGCCGCCTGAAGCCGTAAGTGTAACACTACCTGTACCACAAATCAAAGGTGTGGTGGGTGCTATTGCTGCATTAGGCAATGGGTTAACAGTTACAGTTACGGTTGCTGTGGAACTATTAGCGGGCGAACAGTTGTCGCTAACGGTCACGGTATAGGTGGTGGTGACCGTGGGTGCTACTACAGGGCTTTCCAAAGTAGAAAAGTCGCTCACTCCATTATTCCACGTATATGAATACGTTCCGCTACCTCCTGTTGCTCCGCTTGCCAAAGTAGAACTTTGACCTGCGCAGATAGTAGCAGGTGTGGCTGTTGGTGACAAGGTAATTGAACCAGCAAACGATACTGTGATAGAACGTGTGGCTGTGCAACCATTACTACTTGTTACAGTAACAGTATAGGTAGTGGTTGCAGTTAGGTTATTCGCAGTAGGGTTTTTGATATTGGTAGCGCTTAAAGTTGGGTCAGATGCCCAAGCATAAGTAAGGCGTGAATACTCAAAACGCCATGCTTCGCCAGTTGCGTCCCAACGAGTGTTGTTGCGCGAATAAGGCGATGCACCCACTGTGCCGCTACTATTTTCGATACCCATTGTATTGTAGTAGGTAGCAGTACCATGTGTTACGTTGGTAATGTGTACTTCTACATTGTTGGTTGTTTCATACAATTGGATTTGACCACTTACCGAACCTGCACAAGTTGCAAAAGGAACATTGGCAAAATCTACAACAAATACTCTATTCGGTGTAGAACCTGTTGTATAGTATTTGATAGTTCCGCCTGCTCCAACATTTAAATCAGACATACACAAAGCAATAAGATTGTTTGGATTGCCTGAAGAAACAATGGTCTGGGCAGTTTTGCTTTCGGTAGAGGTTAAGGTAGACAAATCGTTGAAACTAATATAGCCATTATTACTTACATATACATTGGTATAATCATTACAATAATACTTGAAAGTAAATGGCAGTGCTATTGCTGTTGATGCACCATCGTTAGAGTCACCTGTCCATGTGCTAATGGTGGTGGAGCCGCCAGGGTCGGCAATGGGTGCGTGAGTAATGCTACTCATTTTGTAGTAACTGCAACTGTCTGACACGGCTGCTAATAATTGCGTATTAGGGCTACTTGCACAAACAGAAGTAGGAGTAGCTGTTACAGTAAGGTTGATTGGCACATCTACCAATTGTGTAGCAGTTGCTTTACAACCTGATGCGTCTGTTACGGTAACAGTATATATGGTAGTAGAAGTAGGTGTGGCATCTACGGTGGCTCCTGTAATGGCGCTTAAACCAGTACTTGGTGACCAATCGTAGGTAGTTCCTCCGGAAGCAGTAAGTGTGACCTTGTTTGGATTAACATTTGCACAAGTAGAGCCAGACACAGGAGAAGCTGCGATACTTGCTGTGGGCAAAGTACTGCAACCTGCTCTATAACCGTCAAACTCATCACAACCAATATCGGGTGTAATACCACCACCATTTAGGCTATAACGAGGACCTGGACGAATGTCATTGTCCATCTCAGGAGAAATGCCTGTTAGTACGGCACCACCCGACTCCAATGCAGTAGTGGTACCGTTTGGAATGTGTAGGTCGGTGGCACTTGTAAAAGGTGCTGCGGTGGAAAATGCCCATGATGCGTTGTCGTTGGTACTTGTACCTAATGTTGATGTATAGGCGCGCAAATTTGTGGCGGGTGTTGTGGCACCTTGCACGAAATTAGCTGCGGTGTAGTTGCCTGTACCAACAGTTGTTCCTACTTGAGCGATAAGATTAGCACCCGATGCGTAATAAGCATTATTATTTAGGGTAAGTGCCATAGCGGAGGTTCCTCCTGAAGGCATAGTAATACATGCTAACACTGCCCCTGTGCCTGTTGTGGCAGATTGCATCGAAAAGATATTATTTCTAATATCCATTCCTGTAGAGCCAGTTGTGATTATATGCAATGCAGAAACAGTACCGCTACTTACGCCATTAACGGTTTGGGTAGTATTAACGGAGTTGTTGTATATTTTATGCCCTGTTCCTGTTGTTATCCAAATAGCTCCTGCACTAAAATTACCATTAAAACTACCTGCAGTAACGTTGGTAACATTGGTAATACAGTTTTGACTTACTATGTGGTTATTAGCTCCATTAAGTGAAATTCCACGAGCTGCAAATCCACTTGTACTTGTACAAGTTACTGTATTAACAATATTTTTGGTTACCACTACATCAGTAGCAGTAGGATTGATTGCATTAACGGCAATACCATGTGTCATATTACTGCTCCCAACTCCATTAATGATATTAAATACTGTATTGCCGGATATAAGTGCTGCGGTGGCTCCTGCAATATTAATACCAAAACTAGTAACATAGTTTGCAGCAGTATTACTACCTATTATGTTATTAGTAATTCTTAAATTATTACAAGCGGTTGCAGCACTACCTCCAATTTGAATACCACGTCCACAAGTAGTAATCGTATTATTGTCAATTAATAAATTGGTATAAGAGGTACTTGTTCCTCCTACAGTTGTGCCTGTAGTAGGAGCTGTTGTAGCATTCGTGTGAGCAGTTCCTGCATAAATACCAAAGGCAGCATTGACAGGGGAAGTAGTAGCTGTACCTGTATTTCCATTGCCTATGATATTACAATTTTTAATGGTGTTGTTATCGGCTCCTAACCCAGGTGATGCCGTAGCTGCTAACCGTATTACTGATGTATTGGCAGTTGTATTAGCTAAGGTATTTTGGAAAGTTAGATTTCGATTAACACATGCTGTATTTGGGTTATCACCATCAATTGTTACATTGTCTGCACCGTTTAATGTAATTAAATTTAAAGATGTAGGTGCGCCAGACACTACAGCATTATCTATAGTAGGTCTAATTAAAACAGAAGTATAAAGAGCTGATCCTGCTCCGCTTGCATTGAGAAGACAGGTTGCTGTACCTTCTGTTGTATTGGCATTAATGTTAACAATAACTGCTCCTTGGTGTGTGCCTGCGTTAATAGCAGCCAAGGCAGCATTAAGGGTAGTGTAGGTTGTAGGTCCTACTGTTCCAGCAGTTGCTGTGACAGAAATCTGCGCCGAAAGTTCAGCATTACCCAAACCAAGCCAACCGAGTATACTTATTATTAATAGTACACACAGCCGCATTGTTCGCGGAATACCTCTTGCAATTGGCACGCCCTTTGATGAAAATGTAATGGGTTTTTTCATGTAAAAGACTTTTTGTTAAAAAATATTTTTTGATTTTATTTACGACAATAAAAGCCCTACCATACACATAGCTATATGTATGAGGGCTATTATAGAAAAATACTGTAGAAAAAACTTGTTTCTTGTGGCATACGTTACTATTTGTAGTTAATTAAAAATGATAAAAAGTACGCCTTTATGGATTGAATAAATTAGAGTAATGATAAAACAAAGAGATTTCGAGGGTATTTTGAGCTAAGAGTTATATAAATTAGGTGGTAAAACAAGAAACAAAATAGAGAGGGATCGGGGGAAGGGATATTAAGCACAAAGGTAAGTACATTTTCTGGATTTAAGGCTACTTTAATAAAGAAAAAAAATGTACAATTTTTGGGGTTTGTTTTGTCATTATTTTGTAGGCGCTATAAAACAAATTGACTACCTTTGCATAAAAAAAGTGCAATGATTAATACATCGTTTTTTGAGTTGTTTAAAATAGGACCGGGACCGTCGAGTTCACATACAGTAGGACCTATGCGAGCTGCTTTTGAATTTAGACAAACAATAACAAATTATTTACAAAATTGTTCATCAGATAAGCATATTTCTTTGCGAATAGCGTTATATGGGGCTTTAGCAGCAACAGGACATGGGCATGGAACACATCGCGCTTTACTGGCGGGTTTGTTGGGATATTTACCAACCAATGTGCCTATCACAGCATTAAACAATTTTTTTACGGCTACAGACGAAAGTTATTGTCTGTTGTTAGGCGAACAAAAAATAACTTTTGTAGAAAGTGACATTTATTTTGACTATGGTCACAATCCCTACAGGCATCCGAATACGATGAAATTCGTATTGTTACAAGATTATGTACCTGTTTTAGAGCAGGTGTTTTATTCTGTTGGTGGTGGTTTTATAGAAACCGATAAGCACGAAGCAGCAACGCTTATGATAACTAAAGGAACGCCTACCTATATATATAGTAATATGGCTGATTTGCAACAATTGCAGCAAGAGTCAGGGGTATCTGTAGATGTTATTTTGTTGGCAAACGAAATGGCAATTTCTCTGATGACCGAACAAGAGGTGTTTGCTCGCATTGCTGATATTTTGGAAATCATGGAGCAAAGTGTGGTGAATGGTTTGCAAAAAGAGGGCATATTACCGGGTGGTTTGCAGGTACATCGGCGTGCCAAAAGTATGTATGAAAAAGCTCAACACCTGACAGAACAAGGTCGCTGGGGAGATGCTTTGTTTGCTCGCTTGAATGCCTACGCTTTGGCAACATCGGAGGAAAATGCAGCAGGACAGATGGTAGTGACAGCGCCCACTAATGGTGCGGCGGGTGTTATCCCTGCTACTATTGCCTATTTGGTGAACGATTGTCATGTTGGGCGCGAAACGATTAGCAGGGGTTTGTTAGTGGCGGCGATGGTGGGGTTCATTATTAAGGACAATGCCTCTATTTCGGGAGCCGAACTGGGGTGTCAGGCAGAAGTGGGGTCGGCGGCGGCGATGGCGGCAGCTTTGTTCAGCTTTTGCTATGGCGAACCCTTAGACGTTATTGCCTCTGCTGCCGAAATTGCTATGGAGCATCATTTGGGTATGACTTGCGATCCCATAAAAGGTTTGGTGCAAATTCCTTGCATTGAGCGCAATGCTACTGGGGCGGTGAAAGCTTATAATGCCTATTTGTTGGCATCGGGGCGTACCACACAACCGCTGATTTCGTTTGACCAAGTAGTGGAAGTGATGCGACAAACAGGACTCGACCTTTCGGCAAAATATAAGGAAACAGCTTTGGGTGGTTTGGCAACTTCTTTTGGCTGGGGGAATATGCCGGGGAGTTAATTCACTCTTGTTTGTTTTGACGAAGAAAAATACATAAGTCAATTTTTAACTTGGTTTGTGTTGTTGTAGTACAAAATTTCTCAAAAAACCAACAACCTACACCCTAAACCCCAAAGTTTGCGCAAAACATAGCGCGCAAATGCTCGCCAATACCTACCTTTGCCAATTCTAAAATGAGACACAACTCCTCTCCTACCCTTCCACATAAAATTTCTAACAATGTACGCAGTTATTACAGGTATTTCAAAAGGTTTGGGACGCGCCATTGCGGTGGCTTTTGCCCAAAAAGGTTATCATATCATAGGTTGTTCGCGCGAGGTAGCGGCTTTAATACAATTCCAGCAAGACCTACAAACAGATTTTCCACACCTATCCATTTTTACACGCGTGGCAGATATGGCAGACAAAAAGTCGGTACAACATTTTGCGGCTTTTGTGCAACAACACGCCTCACAAATAAGCGTATTGGTCAACAATGCAGGCACATTTCAACCAAGCAGCATTCAGAACGAAACTGACAATACTTTGGAGCAAACATTAGCCACCAATGTTTATGGCGCTTACTATCTGACAAAAGCTCTGATGCCCCAATTTGTGACACAAAAAAACGGACATATTTTCAATATCGGTTCCATTGCCAGCCGCCGAACCTTTGACAATTGTGCTGCCTACACCATCTCGAAACACGCCCTGCAAGGGTTTTCACAAGTTTTGCGCGAAGAACTAAAGCCGCAAGGAGTACGTGTGACAACAGTGCTGCCAGGAGCTATTTTTACAGACTCGTGGAGCGGCTCCGATATTGATCCCAACCGCCTTATGTCGGCAGAAGATATTGCTCAAATCATCGTTGAGTGCCATAGCCTTTCGAGTCGAACGGTGGTTGAAGAAATCGTTTTACGCCCCCAATTGGGTGATTTGTAGGCTTTCATGCACGTTTTTTTTCGTTTCTATACCCAAAATAACGAAATTATGGTTAAAAAACCGTACCTTTGCAGCCATTTTCTTATTTTTTTATCTTTCTAACATTCTTAATAGTAAGTACATGAAAGTAGCTGTTGTTGGAGCCACTGGCATGGTCGGCAGAGTGATGCTTGAGGTGCTGGAGGAGCGCAAGTTTCCCGTAACACAACTCATTCCTGTTGCCTCTGAATCTTCTGTTGGCAAAAAAGTGGTTTTTCGTGGGCAAGAGATTCCTGTAGTGAGCATGGACGTTGCCCTCTATAACCGCCCTGATATCGCCTTGTTTTCGGCAGGAGCCAGCACCTCTTTGGAGTGGGCACCCAAGTTTGCCGAAATGGGAACGTTTGTCATTGACAATTCCTCTGCTTGGCGTATGCACGAAAATACTCCTTTGATAGTGCCTGAAATTAATGGCAATATTTTGACCGAAAACGATAAAATTATTGCCAATCCCAATTGTTCCACTATTCAAATGGTGATGGCTTTATATCCTTTGCATCGAGCTTTTGGTATTGACCGCATTGTTGTATCGACCTATCAATCTGTTACTGGTACAGGCAAAGCCGCTGTGGAACAGTTGAGCAAAGAACGTTCAAAAATGGAAGGCGAACGTGTATATCCTTACAACATTGACCTAAATTGTATACCACATTGTGACAAATTTTTGGACAATGGTTACACCAAAGAAGAAATGAAATTGGTGAACGAAACCCGAAAAATTTTACAAGCTCCCCAAATTCGTGTTACGGCTACTGCTGTTCGCGTGCCTGTCATTGGTGGTCACTCCGAGTCGGTCAATGTTCGTCTAAACCAAGATGTAGATGTAGAAACAGCCCGCCAATTGATGGCAGCCATGCCCGGCGTGTCGGTGATGGACAATATCGACCAGTTCATCTACCCTATGCCGCTGTATTCCAAAGGCAAAGATGAGGTGTTTGTGGGTAGAATCCGTAAAGACGAATCCGAAGACAATGCACTCAATATGTGGATAGTTTCGGATAATTTGCGCAAAGGTGCTGCCACCAATGCCGTCCAAATTGGTGAATATTTATTGCAACACAAAATTGTACAACCATTAGCAACAGTCAATTAGTGGTGTTTTTTCATATTGTTTGCACCCAAAAACCTCCGTCCTGACTTTTATCAGGGCGGAGGTTTTGCCTTTAGCAGAGTTATTTGTACGACATTCATAAATACTTAGAAATAAAAAAAGGATACCCTTTTTACGGGGTATCCTCCTTCAAATCACTACCCCCAACTCGCTGGGACAAAGGTATGGTGTTTTTTTTGTTCCACCAAATTTTTTTGCATTTTTTTACTTTTTTTTTGCATTTTTTTACCTTTCTCGTCAGCAAGTTCATTATTTTACCATTTAAACTTGTTTGAACAAGCTAATTAGCGTTTTGATGTTGTTTTTTCTTGCCACTTATGGACGTTTATCTTTAATTTTTTTCTCCAACATTTCGGAGGCATCGGGCAAGGTTTTGGCTTTTTTCCACTGTTCTACTGCTTTTTCCACCTCTCCCAATTGGAACAACACGTCACCATAATGTTCTACAATAGTACTACTTGGTGTATTACCTTCGGCAGCAATAGCTTTTTCCATCCAGATGCGCGCTTCTTGGTAGTTTTTTTGCATATACAGCACCCAAGCATACGTATCCATATAAGAAGCCGTATTAGGAGCTAATTGGTTCGCTTTGGCTGCCATAGCTGCTGCATCGGGCAGCCGTTCGTTGCGTAACGACAAGAAGTAAGCATAATTGTTCAGCACTGTCACATCGTTGGGTGAAACTTTGAGGGCTTTTTCATAACTTTCATCAGATTTGGCATAATCTTTCAGTTCATTATAGGAATCTCCCAACAAAATGTAGCTTTGTATCAACAAATTTTCGTTTTTTACGGATAGCATAGCTGCTTTTTTCAAAGATTTCACGGCGCTATCATATTTTTTCATGCGATTGTGTGCCACACCGTTATAAAAATGTGCTGTGGCTTCATTCGGAAACAGTTCTACAGCTTTTTGGCTATCTTTAGTTAAGTCATTAAAGTTTTGTAAGTCGAGTTCTATTTCCATGATTTGCGCCCATACTTCAAAATGATTGCCATCGATAGCAGCACCTTTT
Source organism: Chitinophagales bacterium (assembly GCA_016787295.1). Lineage (GTDB taxonomy): Bacteria > Bacteroidota > Bacteroidia > Chitinophagales > UBA2359 > JAEUUX01. The sequence goes on along the minus strand of JAEUUX010000091.1, from coordinate 15,891 downwards.
TGGAATTGTGCCAATGCCTCTGTTTTGTTGTTTTGTACATTATAGAGATAGTCGCCCAGCAAAATATAACTCAACGCCTCTTTGGGGTGTGTTTGTACTAAGGTATAAAACAGTTTTTCTAATTCAGGTGATTTATCTTTCATGCCAATATAACCCGATAAAATTTTCGTTTTTTCGTTAATTGGCACTTCAGGACGTGCAATAATGGCATTGAGGCTTTTGAGAAAAGCAGCAGTATCTCCTTTTTTAAGGTGGTGCTGTGCCATTGCTAATTGTGCATTGGGGTTGTTGGGGTCAATGGATAGTAATTTTTCATACACCTCCATGGCTTTATCATACATATCGTTGGCTTCATACAATTCGGCTAAACCTTCGTAGTAGTGAGGTTCAGTAGGGTCACTATCGATAAGCCGTTGGGCTTCAGCAACAGCTTTGTCCAATTTGCCAACTTGGATATAAAGTTTTTGTTTTTGGATAGAAATATCTTCGCCGATACCTACCAATTTTTCTATTTGGTCATACACACCAATAGCTTGTTCATACTTTCTGGCTTTGATAAGCATAAAAGCCCAATCAAAATAGTATTCAAAAGCATTAGGGTTTTTGTCTACTATTTTTTTATAAACCTCAACGGCTGCATCATATTTCCCTTCTTCTCCCAATGTTTCGGCATACAAGGCAGCATACCATAGATTATTAGGGTCGGTGTCAATGGCTTTTTCGGCATAAAAAATTGCTTGCTCGTTATTTTGTCCATCGGCATAGATTTTAGCAAGAGCAAACATTGCTGCATCATTTCGGGGGTCTTGTTCCAATACTTTTTTGTAAGCAACAATAGAACCTTCTACATCGTTTTTGATTTGCCTATTAAGGGCATCAAAAAACAATTGATTGACGACCATGTTTGAACGGTCTTCGGTAGCAGTATTTGTTTTGCTACCTTTGGCAGATTTGGTCTTTTTTTGCGCCCAAAGTTGTGTGGGCATACCAGCAATCAAGCAGCAAAACACAGCTACTATGATGTGATGAAATTTGTTCATGGATAGGTTTTGGAATAGGTGATAAAAAGCTTGGGATGGCTTAAAAAAATAAAAAAGCGTTTTCTGGATATAATAATACCTACATCTTGCTGTAACTTGGTTACAAAACTCGATGGTTAGGCATCTTATTTACAACAATTAATTGTATTTGCAGTATTTGTTCTAAATGTTTTTTTGTTAAACACTATAACAGAAAACGCTTTTTGTCTATTTTCTACCTATACTTTTTATAGGCAACCTAAATCGATGCGCGATTGTGTATCGTTATTAGGAAAACACTGTCCTGTGGGCAAAGCTGTGGGGACATATCGGTTTAGGTTGGGGTCATATAGCGCGTTTTCAATAAAATCTGCAATGGCTTTGATTTGATTATCAGTCAAATGCAAAGGTTCAAATTCGGGTGCCAATTGGCTTTGGGGAACAATAGAATTTTCGGCTACGGCATTGTTTTTGTAGCGAACAATAGACTCTATAGATATGAAAGAGGCTCCATGTCCATAGAAAGGTGATGTTTTTAGGTTGTAGATTTGCGGTACTTTAAATTTGTACATATCTTCTGCTTTACCTGTAAACCCACCGCGTCCTTTATGGTCGGGTTGTTGGTCGTTCACATTAACTACATTGCCATAATTGCCATGGTTGAGGTTGTTCATACCCAAGGCATAGAAATCCATTTTGTTGAGGGCAGGTCCTGTGTGACACGACACGCAGTTGGCTTGCCCAAAGAAATACATAGCACCAAGACGTTGACGGTCAGTCATGGCATTATAATCGCCTTTTAACCAACGTTGAAAAGGTGCTTGGTTTGCCAATAAGGTGCGTTCATATGCAGCAATAGCCAAGCCTGCTGTTTTAACACTTACACGTTCATTGGCAGGCAAGTTGCTAAAAGCAGCATTAAACAATGCTTTATATTCGGGATATTGGGTTACGAAATTTTGGTCAATGTTCAGACGATGTACGCCCATACCTGCAATTGCTTGGGTTTCTGTTCCTTCAAAACCCAAAAAGTTTTTTTCTTTGGGAGTACCAGTTGTCCAATTAGCCTCTGTGCCGATATTGACACCCGTTGCACCAAATTGTCCGTTCCAGAGTATATTGGTCTGATAGGCAACATTTAGCGCGGAAGGTGTTCGAAGCGGTTGTACATCAATTTCTGTATCGGCATAACTGGCATTTTGGGAACGACCTTCGCCTGTGATGCCAAATCCCTGCCCGCCTTCGCCAACGCCTTGAGGCAAACAAGCCTGAAAACCTGCTTTACTGTGGTGACAACTGGCACAAGAATAGGTTTTCATGCCTTCAGGCAATTTGGGATTGAGTGCTAAACCTGTTTCATGGAACAACAAACGTCCGAGTGCTACTTTTTCGGCAGTAAGCGGATTGTTAGGGTCTTGTGGAATAGTACTAAAATCGGTGCTTTCGGGGAGCAAAAAATAGTCTATATTTTTGTTGGGTGCTGCTTTTTCAAGAAGTAACATAATTTCGCGGTCTAAGCTACTAAGGTCTGAATAAGGGTCGTCCTCTCTATTACAACTTGTTATCGATAACAATAAACTAACAAAGATAAGAGAGGTTAACAAGGATTGCTTTTTCATGATAAAGGAGATTAAAAAAATGACAAAATAGGTTTTGATAGGTTGGGCAACTATCAGCAAGTTTATATCCAAATTATGTGCCAAATCGTGTGGGTTTCTCTTGTTAATAGCCCCAAACCAGCACAAAGATACAACCTAATCAGCCAGTATGTCATCATTTTGTCAAAAAAAATAGAAAAGTTAGCCTATTTTTTTTCACAATCTCTACCATGATTTATTTGAATTATTGTATTTTTTATTTATAATCACCTGAAAATCAGCCATCTAATTGTCGGGCTTGCATATTGGCAATGTTGCATAAGCAAGCATAACAACAGAAAAAGTATTTTGCCGTATTTTGCGTCCTTGCAGAGAAAAAATCGGTTGAATAGAAATTCCACCGTTCATTGGAGTTTTTTTTTGTATCTTTGCACCGCAAACAGCTAAAAGCCTTTTTTCTTATTTGGAACGGCAAAGATACAGATTTATTATTTAGCAATGACTGTTTGAGCTATTATTTTACTTTTTTTAACAAGATTTATTTTTTATGCCTCCCTATCTATTCCGTCTATTGACCAATCGTTATGCTTTGGCGGCAGTTCTGTTTAGTTTTTGGATGTTGTTTTTCGATAGCAATAGCTTGTGGAATCAATGGAAAGTAAGCCAACAAATAGAACAACTACAACTAAAGTCGACTTATTATGAACAAGAAATCCAAAGTATAGAGCAAGCCCTCGAAGAGTTAGAGACCAACGCCGCCACAAAAGAAAAATTTGCACGCGAACATTATCTTATGAAACACCATAATGAAGATGTTTTTGTGGTGGAAGAAAATAACTGATAGAGAACTGGTTATCAATAACGTTACAAAAGGTTTTGTGTTTTTTTGTGTTTATGCAATAAGACCAAAGCCAATACAGTGATATGCAAAAATATAGAAATCCTATTGTTCATTTGCTTACCCAACAATTGTCTTTGATATGAAAACGCCAGGGCATAGAAAAATAAGGTTCCGTTACGCTTTTGCCCAACCCTATGCGTGGACTTGCCACAATGTGGTCAGCTTCGATTTCTTGATAAGGGCTAATCCAAATAGTGTTGCCTTGTAAATCGATACCAGAATGGCAAAGATCAATACCCAAGGCTTGACCCAACACTCCCGGTCCTGCACTAAGACGGGTTTGAATCTTCGGCAATTGTCGGCGTTGTAGCATGGTGGTTATACCTTCCAATGGCTCGATGGCGCGAATAAGAACTGCATGAGGTATATCTTGGCTATTGGTCACCACATTGAACAATTTGTAGATACCATAAATAAGATAAACATAGCTCATACCTCCTTGCAAATACATAGCTTCGTTGCGGTGGGTGCGACGATAGTTGTGGGCATGTGAAGCAGGGTCTTCTGGCGCTCGATAAGCTTCTGTTTCTACTATCATACCTGCCGTAATTTGTCCATCGATGTAGGTGCAAAGTCGCTTACCAAGAAGTTGCCGTGCAATAGACACAACATCATCTTGTTGATAAAAAGCGGGCGGAAGTTTTGTTGGCATATTTGTTTGTTTTCCTTCGCAAAGATAGGTGTTTTTTTATTAATATCACAATCCCCCGAAGACTTTAAATCCGTGAAGTTTTTTGTTATTGAAAATTTGCGCTATCTACAACAAATTGAAAGCCTGTTTGCCTATTTACAAATCTAAACATCGTACATTTTGTTTGGATACAACACATCTTATAACAAAAACCCCCTCCATACCTAATCAATTTAGTACGGAGGGGGTTTTTATGACATGACATTTAAATCCTTGCGGGATATTGATGTAGGTTGATTTGAAAGTGGTGGATTAGTCGCAGACAAGTTTTGTTCATATTGCAACCGCCCCATTAGGTTATAGATATGCAGTTGCAAAGATTGATTATCACCACTTTCGTAGTGCAAAGTTACTTCGTTGCAGGTAGGATTAGGAGACAGACTCATCTGCAATTGTTCACTTTCAAACAAAAGTTCGTCTTCAGCTACTTGGTCTCTACTCTGCTGTTATCAAAGTGACTGCCGAAATTAATTAGATTTTTTGTAAAACCGTTATGCAAAAAACGCCACAGTAGGTAAAACCAATTATTTGAGATTATAAACAACAAACTCCGTTCTGACCTATTATCAGAACGGAGTTTGTTTTACAAAACACAGCAAAAAAACGGCTACATTGCCTCTGCCTCAACAGAGGACACTTCTGGCACCATGCGTTTCAAGAGTCCTTCGATGCCCGATTTGAGCGTAACCGTAGATGACGGACAACCACTACACGAGCCTTGCATACCAAGCGTAACAATGCCGTTGGTAAAATCGCGGTAGACAATCGTGCCGCCGTCCATTTCCACAGCAGGTTGCACATATTTGGCAATAATTTCTTTGATTTTTCGCACCACTTCGTCGTCGTTCTCATGAATGGCATTGGCACCAACACTACTATTGGCTGACAGTTTTTCTTGCAACAAGGATTCGTCAATAACTTCTCCTCCATCGGCAATATAGTTGCGAATAAACTCGCGCAAATCAGGAATAAGTTCAAACCATTCTTGGTCTGTTTTTTTAGTAATGGTCAAAAAGTTATTCATGATAAACACGCCATTCACGTAGGAGAAATTGTGGAACAAAGCCGCAGCTAAAGGCGAAGCAATAGCCGCTTCTTCTTCCGTAGGAAAATCGGCGCTTTGGTGCGCAAATAATAAACGGTTCAAAACGAATTTCATGGTATCGGGATTCGGGGTCGCTTCCGAATAGATACTGACTATAGAATTTTGTGTCATACTTTTTTTTGATGAGGTGATAAATAATAGACAACAAAGGTACGGCAAAATTGTTTAAAAATAGTACAAAAAAACTTTTTTTGTGCTTATAAGCATTATTTTAAGTAGCATTTATAGTTTCGCAGTGGGATAAAGAGTGTTTTTAGCTGTTTTTTTAGTACTTTTGCGGCTTAAAAAAACACAAACTGAACAAATTGATGAATCCACCACGCCATATTGTTGTTATAATAGCCGATAGTTTGCGTCACGATGCTGTTTATCGGAACAATACTACTTTGTTGCCCTACTTTGAGCAAAAAGCCATTCAATATACCCAAGCTCGTTCGAGTGGTTGCTGGACTTTGCCCGCAACAGCTTCTTTGTTTACGGGCTTAATGCCGCATCAACACGGCGCAACGAGCCAAACACGCTATGTTCGAACCGATGTACCTACCCTTGCCGAACGCCTAAAAGCCATTGGCTATCATACCTATCAGGTGACTGCAAATGTGGCAACGACCGATGTTTTTGGTTTGCATAGAGGTTTCGATGAAATTCGCAAAATATGGAAAATTGTTCCCGCGCATTTCAACCGTTTGCAACAGTTTTTGTTATTGATAAGCAAACCACGCCTTCGCCGTATGATATTCTCCAAAGATTTGATTGCCCAAAAGTTAAGCGAAGACATAGAAATGCAAAAAACATGGTTACAATTGACTCACGAAGACGTTTTTAACGAAGCCCGCAAAATCATTGCACAACATGATGCCAAAAATGAGAAATGTTTTATTTTTCTCAACCTTATGGAGTCGCATTTTCCGTATCATGTCGGCGCAACTTTGGAGATGTCTGCCGATGGTATGGTTAATCGTTTGCGCGAAAGTTCGGCTTTGTTCAATACCATCAATCAAACTTTTTTGACAACAGGAAAATTGGGCATCAAACCCGAAATGCTGAAAGTGCTGCGCGAACGGCAGCGAAAAAGTTGGGAGATTATTGCTCCAGCTATCAACCGTTTTACCGAAGAAGTGCATCGCGACCAAGAAAACATGGTGGTTTTCGGTTCTGACCATGGCGACAACTTTGGCGACCAAGGTTGGCTATATCATTTTTCGAATGTTACAGACGGAGGCAACAAAGTGCCTTTGATGATACTCCCACCCGACGATAATCTACAGCCTCAAAGCCTTGCTATGCCTGTCAATACAAAAGATTTGTATGCTACCATTCTGGATAGCTGTGGTATAGGAGCAGGGGCTTCCTTGCTCAAGTATCCCGAAGAGTCCGTGTCGGTATTACAAAGCTATTGGTACAACAACAAAGGAAAAACACTACCACAGTACAAGTACAACCAAATTTGTTTTGTGGAAGGCGAGCATCGCTACGTCTATAGAAGCACAAATTGGCTTTGGGCTCCGATTAGCAAAGACGGCGGACGCGAACCCGAATTCGAACCCTTAGTACCCCAAGCCAATCCAATTTATGATGCTGTCAAAAATCCCGAACGCCGAAAAAAACTAAACGCTATTTTCAATGACTTCAAAACATTTGCAGAAAAAATAGGAACGGGAAATTGAAAAAAACATACCTATAGGCATAAGGACTCAACTAAATAACAAACTTTCCCAAATAAAGAACAATAAAACCAACCTTAAAATACAACTAATTTGGTCAAGTTTTGAGCAAACAAAGTTTAGCGATTTTTCTTCGGACAACACAATAATTGTTGCCCCAAAAGCTTGCAATAACTCGCTCAATTATCGTCTGTTATTGTTCAACAATTGTCAAATTTTATACATAAAACACCCAGCCTTACATCTTTCTACCTCCCAAACGAAAACTTTATCGATGCAAGAAATTGGCTTTTTTAGGAACACCAACACACTAAAAGTGCCTTTATGGTATTTTTTTTCATGTAAGAAAAAAAAATGTTACAAAATAGGCAGAAAAAAAACAAAAACGCTTGGTTAGTTCAGAAATAAACATTACCTTCGCATGACAAAAGTTACATTTTCATTTTTTCCCTTATTCTCTTATTTCTGCCTAATAAAGATTAAACCCTTTTTGTATGAAAACGGTATCAAAATATGGTTTCATTTTGTTATTTGGGTGTATTTGCAACGTATACACCGCCAAAGCACAGGTAATTCAGTATGAACAAATAAACCTACAAATTAGAAAAACAGCAACCGCTCCCATCTCAACTTTTCAGGTAGCCGATGCTGTTCAATTGGTGCGATTTTTTATGCAACAAAATGGTATAGCTCGTTGCGAGTCGGACATTAGCACCCACAAATTCAAATTAGTAGCCAAACCTAATACTGATCTAAAATTTTTGCTCACTAACGCCAATTTAGTGAAAAACTTAAACAGTATGGGATATGAAATTGTGTGGACAAGCGAAACCAATATGGCATATCAAACTCCCACCCAAAGAATATCATACCCCAATCCAGACTATGTGGCTGCAAATACAGCAGCTCCCGCAACACCCATCTACAAAGGCAAAGCCGATGAACCGCCCCTTGCCACAACAACAATAAACACCAACAAAACAACTAAAAAATTAGCTCGCGAAACTCGAAAAGCACAAAAATTAGCTGCCCAAAAAGCCGCTACCAGCGCCATGAAACAACAAGGCAACAAACCCGCTACCATGATGAATGAGGAACTCCCCACACCCGCACAATCTTCTGCGGCTAACATAAAAGATGTAGCCACGCCTATTGCTAACAAACCCTGTGACGATTGTGGCGAACAAAAAGTTAGCTCCGAATTGCGCGAAAAAGTATTGCAAGATGCCAACTATGGCTCCGATGCCATCGACTTCGGAAGCGATATGTCGGGCATGGACAGCGACCCAATGAACGAAGAAAGTCCGCAGTACAATGAAGTACAATTAGATAGCCTTCGCCAATTGTTGCTCAAAGATGTTGATGGTACACCCAAATAAAAAAAATACCTACTGCCCAACAACACACAAATTATCAAACAAGCATTTATTTTTATTCTTTTCTGGGCGTTTCCCCGTTGGGGTCGGGCTTTACGGGGCTTCGCTACCGCTTCGGTGCAAGCACCAGCCTAACGGCTGCCCCTACAATCCCTAACGCGCTTCGCCACTCGAACGCTTGTCCACAACTCCTTCGGGGCGGCGGGCTAACGCCCTTGCCTCCATATCCAATAACAACACAATATCATCTCAACAACAAAAAATAAAAATCTCGATAGGCAACAGCTTATCGAGATTTTTTTATGTTCATCATCGGCGCGGTATATGATATTGGCTGCGTGGGTGAAAACGCAAAACAGTGTCGCGCAAATATTGGCTATCTACTTTGGTATAAATTTCGGTAGTTGTAATAGATTCATGCCCCAACAAAGCTTGTATGGCTCTCAAATCAGCACCACCATCATAAAGATGCGTCGCAAAAGAATGACGAAAAGCATGAGGACTGACCGTTTTGGTGATACCCGCCGCTCGAGCTGCCTCACGCACAATATAAAACACCATCACACGCGTCAAGCCATGTCCGCGCCTATTGAGAAACAAAATATCGGTCGAATCTTTTTGTATTGGCATTTGCGGACGAATGGTGCTGCAATACCATTTAACTTGCTGAATAGCAGACGGATTAATCGGTGCCAAACGCTCCTTATTGCCCTTACCAATAATCCGAATAAAGCCAATATCCAAAAAAAGATTAGACAATTGGATATTAATCAGCTCCGACACCCGCAAGCCGCTCCCATACAACACCTCAACAATAGCACGGTTGCGCATACCTTCGGGCGTACTGTGGTCGATGGCTTTGAAGATAGCCTCAATTTCCGCGACACTCAATACTTCAGGAATTTTGCGTTGCAATCTGGGCGTTTCAACCAACTGCAAAGGGTTATTAGCAATCAATTCTTCCACCAACAAAAATTTGTAAAATGTTTTCAAACCCGACAAAGTACGTGCTTGCGAATTGGCAGCTATCCCCAAATCGTTCAGGTGCAACAAAAATGCCTCTGCTACCACAGAATCAATGCCTGCTATGGCTGTAATAGTCGTATTTTTTTCTAAATAATCAAAAAATTTGCGAACATCAGCCGTATAAGCCGCTATAGAATTGTCGGACAAAGAACGTTCGAGGCTCAAAAATGCCGTAAAATCTTTCAATAAACCTTCTAAAACATCTCCATACATAGTTTTAATGCTTTTTTGAGGGACAAAGATACCACTTTTTGGCAGATATTGTTACAAAAGTGAGATTTGGTTGTTAGTTGTGCTACATCGAAAAGCAATATTCTTATTTTTTGAGGATAGAGACAAAATAAAAAAAACATCTCATTGGTCTAACACAACAAAAACACTTTTACATGAACAAAAAACTATGGATTTTAAGTTGTCTTTGTTTGACCTTAACGGCTTTCGAACTCATAGACTATGGGTGTATCCAATTACCCGCCACTTTATTAAATTATGCCAACATTGTCTTTCCATCTGACATTGTGAACAACCTTACAGAAATGGACAATATGCCCACTGCCAACCCAACAACCGATGCGGGTGCTACACTCGGAAGGGTGCTGTTTTATGACGAAGATTTATCGCAAAATCACACCGTTTCGTGTGCCTCTTGCCACATACAACAATTTTCGTTTAGCGATACCGCACGCTTCAGTGTTGGCTTCAACGGACAATTAGGCACACGCAACTCGATGGGTTTGATACATGCGCGTTTCCAGAAAGATGCCGCTTTCTTTTGGGACAACCGCGCCCCATCTTTGGAGGCACAAGCCCTAATGCCTATTCAAGACCCAATAGAAATGGGTTTAAGCTTAGACACTTTGGTCAGTCGCATAGCTGCCAAATCGTTTTATCCATCTTTATTCCAAAATGCCTTTGGCACACCCGACGTTACACCCGACAAAATTGCTCGTGCCTTAGCGCAATTTGTGCGCAGCATGAACACTTTTGGGTCAAAATTCAGAGAAGGTGTCAATGCCACCAACGGCAATCCCGCTACCACACCTTTTGCCAATTTTACAGCGCAAGAAAATTTGGGTAAAGATTTGTTTATGGACGAATATCGTGGCAATTGTCAAGCCTGCCACACCCGCAACGTCATGGTACAGCAAGGAACAAAGAACATTGGCTTAGATTTGGTGTATGCCGATAATGGTGTGGGGGCTGTCACAGGAAATACCAATAAAAACGGACAATTCAGCGTGCCTTCGCTCATCAATGTAGCACTTACGCCGCCTTATATGCACGATGGACGTTTCAATACTTTGGAAGAAGTGGTCGATTTTTATAGCGACTCCATCAAAGCTCACCCTAATCTATCGGGTTTCTTGCGAGAAATTTTACCGGGAACCGTTGACCCCAACAATAATCCTTGCAACACTTGCCCGCCGCGAATTATTCATTATACACCCACCGAAAAACAAGCATTAGTGGCATTCCTACAAACCCTCACCGATACCACCATTACCACAGACGAACGCTGGAGCAATCCTTTTTGCTTGAATACTTGCGTTCCTGCCATTGTTGGACAAAGCGAGGTTTGTGTCAACGAACCTATTACCTATAGCATCACTCCCAACGAAGCAGGCACGACTTATTTGTGGAATATTGTGGGAAGTTATGTCCTTGTTTCGGGTTGCGGTGCCAACGACACCAACTGCACAGTGCGTTGGACAGGTGGCACGACGGGTACTATTCAGGTAACGCAAATCATTCCATAAAAAAACACTACTCAAGCAAATGATAAAGGCTAATGGCATCAACAACCATTAGCCTTTATGCTTTTGGGGGTGCAAAAACTTTGATTTTAGTCAAATTACTGTCAAAGAAACACCCCTGAAGTTTTCCTTTAGTCCGATTTCTCCCGAAGAAACACCCCTGAAGTTTTCCTTTAGACCCCTTTCTTCCGAAGAAACACCCCTAAAGTTTTCCTTTAGACCCCTTTCTCCCGAAGAAACACCCCTAAAGTTTTCCTTTAGACCCCTTTCTCCCGAAGAAACACCCCTGAAGTTTTTCTTTAGACCCCTTTCTCCCGAAGAAACACCCCTGAAGTTTTTCTTTAGACCCCTTTCTCCCGAAGAAACACCCCTAAAGTTTTCCTTTAGACCCCTTTCTTCCGAAGAAATACCCCTAAAGTTTTTCTTTAGACCCCTTTCTTCCGAAGAAATACCCCTAAAGTTTTTCTTTAGTCCGATGATTTTGCTAAAAAATGGACAATACAAAGGCAAAATTGGGATATTTTTGGCAAAAAGCCAAATTTTGAGACAAAAAACCTTAACTTTGTGGCTATATTGTGATTATTTGGTTTCTGTATGACAGGACAATGCGTTTGTGTCATTTATTTGTCATTGCAAAAGGCAATTAATCGATACTACAAAATACATTGGAAAGGTGTTGAAAACTAAGCTCTATAAAGATACGCAAAAAAATAATGTTTATTTTTGTTGCCCAATGCGCTACAGAAACGAAAAAAAACATAACTTTGTGCTTGTAAAAACCCTCTTATATTATGAAATGCCTTACCCCGCTTCGCATAGTTGCCATTTGCGGCTATTTTTTCATGGCTTTTGTTGCTTTGGCACAAAACGCACCCAACAAACAGTATGCACCCCATCAATTGGTGTTGCAACTCAACAAAGCTATTGCTACCGAACAAGCAGAAGCTACCATCGCTGAATTGTTGCAAGGACAAGTAGGCAAAATAAGCCCCACGCACAACCCGAATTTATATGTCGTTGCCTTGCCCGATGTGTTGTACCTGAACGAACAACGCATGGCAGACCCTGCGGCAATTGCCCAACATTTTGGCGAACAACCGCACCCTTATTTGGCGTTTGCCGAGCCGAACTATCGCTACGACATGGCAACGACACCCAACGACCCCGGTTTTGCCCAACAGTGGTCATTGTTTCACCCCACCAACAAACACATCAACGCTCCCGACGCTTGGACAATGAACCACGACTGTAACGATGTGGTGGTGGGTGTTATTGACTCTGGTATCGATTGGCGACACGCCGATTTGGTGGACAATATCTGGCAAAACATGGGCGAAGATGCAGATGGTGACGGACACGTCCTCGAATTAGTGGCGGGCGTGTGGCAATTTGACCCTGGTGACATTGACAGCACCGACAACGACAACAACGGCTATAAAGACGACTTTATTGGTTGGGACTTTGTCAACAACGACAACAACCCTATGGACGACAATGGACACGGTACAGGAATGGCAGGTGTCATTGGAGCCAAAGCCAACAACGCTCAAGGCATTAGTGGGCTTTGCTGGACGGTGAAAATGATGGCACTCAAATACTTAGACTCCGACGGTGGTGGTTATACTGCCAATGCCACCGATGCGGTGCGATATGCCACTGCCATGAATGCCACCATGACCAACAATAGCTGGGGTGGTGAAGGGGCTTCGGTTGCTTTACAGAATGCCATACAAGATGCTGCTACCCACAACCAACTTTTTGTAACATCTTCGGGTAACAATAGTGTAAATATTGATACCAATCCTTTTTATCCCGCCAACTATCCGATTAACAATATTGTATGTGTGGGAGCAAGTGGTGTGAGTGGCAATTTAGCCTCGTTCTCGAGTTTTGGGTACAATAATGTTGATTTGTTGGCACCGGGAGTAGATATTTACACCACCAAACCGGGCAATACCTACACTTCGCTCAATGGCACTTCTCTGGCTACGGCTTTGGTGACAGGAGTAGCGGCTTTGTCTTATTGCAATCATCCAAGTTATACCGATTTGAAAACCCATTTATTGAGTAGTGTAGATGTTCAAACAAATTTTGACGGTATTTGCGCTACGAGTGGGCGTTTAAACGCCTTTAAAACACGAGCTATTGCTGATTGTTGCAGCAATAATGCCACTTTTATCGCTTCTTCTATTACCAATTGTTCAGGAGACCAAATTACTTTCACCAATACCAGCACCAATGGCAGCAATTATCAATGGTCGGTAGATGGGGTGGTTATTCCGACATACACCAATCCCTTGCTCTATAACTTTTCGTCTGGTGGCACACATACCATAGTACTTTTTTCTACAGACAATGACTGCATCGATGCGACCTATCAGACTATCAATAGCGTAGCACCATTAGATGCCGATTTCACCTATTATAGTAACAATTATTCCGCAGCTTTCTTTGTGCCTGCGGCAACAGGCGTTACTTATACATGGAACTTTGGTGACAATAGCCCCGTGAGCAACAATAGCAATGCGGTACATACCTATACCGCAGCGGGAACCTATACCGTCTGTCTAAATGCTCAAAATGTTTGCGACACCTTACAAACTTGCCAAGATATTAATGTTAGCCTAAGTACTGATTGTGGTAATGCGGCTCCTCCTATTGAATGGCAAAATACTATTGGTGGAAGTTACAGTGATTATTTAGAGGTTGTTCGTCCTACTAATGATGGCGGATATATTTTGGGTGGTAGTTCAAGTTCCGATATTTCGGGTGATAAAACAGGCAATAATGAAGGAGGCACTGATTATTGGATAGTAAAATTGGCAGCAGATGGAACCATACAGAACCAAAAAACCATTGGAGGAAGTGGAGAGGATCGTCTGACCGACCTACAACTGACTGCTGATGGTGGATATATTTTGGGAGGATATTCCAGGTCAAATATTTCAGGCGATAAGACAGAAAATGCAGTAGGTTCCAGTAGTTACCATGACTACTGGATAGTTAAATTATCTGCTACGGGTACTATTGAATGGCAAAATACGATTGGAGGAAGTAGTAGCGATTATTTGGAATCCATTCAACAAACTGTAGATGGGGGGTACATACTGGGAGGTACGTCATCGTCTGGCATATCAGGTGACAAGACAGAAGTAGCACAAGGAGCCTTTGATTATTGGGTAGTGAAACTATCCGCCACAGGTTCAAGTGAATGGCAAAATACGATTGGAGGAAGCAATTATGATTATTTACGCTCCATTGAACAAACCGCCGATGGCGGATACATTTTAGGAGGGTATTCAACTTCGGGTATTTCAGGTGACAAGACAGAAGCAAGTCAAGGTTATGATGATTATTGGGTAGTTAAAGTATCGGCTACAGGTATTATTGAATGGCAAAATACCATTGGCGGAAATAACTACGATTATTTCCAATCCATTCAACAAACTTCTGATGGTGGCTATATCTTGGGAGGCTCTTCTTCTTCTGGTATATCAGGTGACAAGACAGAAATATCACAAGGAGTTAATGATTATTGGGTAGTTAAAGTATCGGCTACAGGTATTATTGAATGGCAAAATACGATTGGAGGAAGCAACAATGATTATTTAGCATCCTTTCAACAAACTATAGATGGTGGGTACATACTGGGAGGTACGTCATCGTCTGGAATATCAGGTGACAAGACAGATGTAACACAAGGAGTTAATGACTATTGGGTAGTTAAAATATCCCCTATTGGTACTATACAATGGCAACGTACCATTCAAGGAAATAATTACGACTACCTTCGATCTATTCAATTAACTACTGATGGTGGATATATGTTGGGTGGATATTCCGATTCGGATATCTTAGGAGACAAGACAGAAACGTGTCAAGGATACTACGATTATTGGGTATTAAAAACCACTAATACAATTACTAATTCTTTAGATGCAGATTTTTCTATACCTACCAATGCCTGCGTATCAGAAACGATTACCTGCTTAAATTATAGCATAAATGCCAATCATTACGAATGGTTAATTGATGGTATTCCTATGAGTAATGATGTGCAATTCAACCACAGTTTTGAAACAAGCGGACAATATACTATTACCTTAATTGGTAATAATGCGGTATGTAGTGATACCCTTAGCCAAACGATTATTATTACTGAACCCTTCGTTGAATATAGTATTAGCACTGATGGTTTGACCGCCAATTTTTCGGCTTCTGGTGCCAATAGTTATGTTTGGCATTTTGGAGATGGTAACAATGATAGTGGTGCCAATACTCAACATATCTATAGTAATGTTGGGACGTATGAAGTTTGTTTAGAGGGGATTGTAAATAATTGTGGAATGACTACGAGATGTAAAAACATTACACTAAACGATTTAAATAATTGCGGTATTCCCAGTGAGATTATCGCGCAAAATACTATTGGTGGAAGCAATAATGATTATTTGCAATCTATTCAACAAACTACTGATGCAGGATATATTTTAGGAGGGTCTTCGCAATCTAGTATTTCGGGTGATAAGACAGAGAATGCAGTAGGTTCCAGTAGTTACTATGATTACTGGATAGTTAAATTATCTGCTACTAGTACTATTGAATGGCAAAATACTATTGGAGGAAATTATGATGATATGCTTACTAGTATTCAGCAAACCGTAGATGGTGGATATATTTTGGGAGGATATTCTAATTCTATCGTTTTCGGAGACCAAACAGAAGCAAGCCAAGGTGGTTATGATTATTGGGTGGTT
>JAEUUX010000179.1 GCA_016787295.1 Chitinophagales bacterium | reverse complement strand
AGCGGCGGGTACTTACACTGTTACGGTTACTTCGGGTGGTTGTAGTTCAACAGCATCGGTTACACTAAATACATCTACAGCACTAACGGCAACAGCCACCGCAACCCAACCCACTTGCGGTTTGAGCAACGGTAGCATTTCTGTAACGCCAACAGGTGGCGCTTACAACTGGACGGGCGGATTGTCGGACAGCAACCCAACAGACGTAGCGGCGGGTAATTATACTGTTACGGTTACTTCGGGTGGTTGTAGTTCAACAGCATCGGTTACACTAAATACATCGCAGGCAGCAACAGCCAACATCACTGGCACCACCACTATTTGCAGCGGAAGCAACACTACCCTCACTGCCAGTGGTGGTAACTCGTATTTGTGGAGCACTACTCCACAGACAACAACAGCACAAATAACTGTTTCACCCACCACCGCTACTACTTACACTGTAACAGTAACCAATGCTAATAATTGTAGTAGTACTGCCTCTAAAACTGTTACTGTCAATCAGTCGCCTACTGTTTCTATCTTTGGCAACACTACTATTTGTGCAGGCGAAACAACTACCCTCAACACTACCGTGCCGCTGGGTGGTATTGTCAACTATGTTTGGAGCAGTGGCAATGCTGGGGCTTCCAATACTGTCGATGCTGCTGGTATCTACACTGTGACCATTACTGCCCTCAACAATTGCACCGCTACCGCTACTGCCAATGTTACGCTTAATCCAACACCCAATATTACTATTAGCGCTGCTTGTTTGAACAACCAAGTGCAACTAAACGCCGCTGGTGGTACTCAATATGTTTGGAACACAGGAGCAACAAGTACTAGTATTCTTGTTCCGCCCACCATAGGTACTACCTTTGGCGTGACCGGAGACAATGCCTTTGGCTGCGCCAATAGTGCTTCCATCACCCTTAGCAATGCCCAAATCAATTGCCCTTGCGTGGCTCCACCCAATTTTGTTGACCTAACAGCTAATAACGCTACCATAAGCACAAGCCAATTGGGCATATTCAACAATGATATTGCCACTAATGTATCGGTCTTCATCAATGGTACTTTGATAGTCGATGGTCCGTGTACTTTTGTGGATAGCCAAATAGCCATGGGACCCGACGCAACTATTCGGATAACAAACGGTTTTTTGCGATTGACCGGCACCCATGTTTTTGCACCTTGCCAATTTCTTTGGAATAGTATTGTGGCAGAAATAGGAACAGGTTTTATTAGCGAAGCCTCCGCCACAATGCCCACTCGAATAGAAGATGGTATTTATGCCCTTACTGCCCACGACAATACCCGAATAGACCTCAAAAATACCATTTTTGAGAACAATTTCATCGGTTTCTATGTGCCCCAAAATAATGGCATATTCCAATATGTAGATTTTGCAAGTGGTTGTTTTGGAGAATGCCAATTTATTCAAACAGCCGATATATTGCCATCGCTGACTGCCTCGCCTATTGCCCCAGTACACAATGCTTTGTTGGGACAAGGCAATGCCCCGATACCCAACACGCACATATGGGCGGGTATCTGTGTCAATGACCTCAAAACTATCAACATTGCTGGGAAATTAGACAACGACGACAGCAATTCGTTTTGTTTGTTCCGTCATCTCACCAAAGGTATTGTTGCCGACCACCTTGGCACTATCAACGTAAGCAATTGCCGATTTGAAGACATTTTGCAACGAAGCACCTATCATGCCATAGGGATAGAAGGTTGTGGTATTTTTGCCTCTCGCACCCAATTGACACAAGGCGGAATGGGACAAGATGTGTATAGCTTTAAGAACTGCCATGTGGGAGTCAAATCGCTGCGGGCAGGTTTGAATGTAGGTAAAAACCTTATGGAGCAAATGCACGCGGGTGTTGTGGCACTTTTGAATATCAATGCAGATGAAAATATCGGTATTGGAGGCAATACAATACAATGCAGCGACCCCTCTGCTCCGCTTTTGTATGCAACTGCTGCCCGCCGCGCCATCGCCTTAGTTGGTAACCAAAACATGAATATCACGATTGGTCACAACAACATAACACTCAACCATAGCCCCAACGACCATGCCATCGGCATTGATGTGGTACAAATCGGGCTGGTACTTAGCGCCAATATCTATGAAAACGAAATCGATGTGTTTCAGGGCAGGGTAGGTATCCGATGCCTCAATACACAAAACGTTCGCATTAGACAAAACACCCTTCGTTTTCATATCCCCGACCCAACCAACCAACAAGGCAACCCCCTAACGGCACAGTTTGGTATATTGATAGAAGGAGGTGGCAAAGACCGCCTCAATTGCAATGACATTCAGTTTGTAGGAACGGGTATGCCCGCCGACAACAAAGTGGTAGGCATACAACTGAAGGCACACGTCAAAGGGGCGTTTAGCTGCAACCTGCTCAACAATACCCACGTCGGTATGCGGTTTGTGGATTTTTGTGGCAATAGCACCCTGCGCGGCAATAGCTTTGGCAACCACCACACAGGACTACAACTTAGCCAAACGGCAGTAATCGGAGAACAAAACCACCAAGGCAATACTTGGACGGGTACTTATAGCCAAGTGGCAGCTTGGCATGAAAGTAATGACCCTTTTCAAATACAGCTTAGTAGATTTTTTGTCACTCCCACCTTTATGCCTCCGAGCATAGGTTTGGGTACCCCTATTGTATCAGTCAACCAAGGATGGTTTTTCCCTACTCCATCGGATAATATTTTTAGTTGTGGTCAAGACCCTGATTGCTACAGTCTATTAGTAGCAGAAAAATATACCAAAGACGATAAAAAGTTTGCCACAGGAGAAATAGACTTTGTGGTACTTGACGAAGAATTAAACAAATTGGGCGACCAAGCCCTCTACGAAAAACTGCGCGAAAACCCCGATTTGCTAAATGGTCAGCCAACGGCTATTAACTTCAAAACGAGCAAAGATGGCACGGTGGTAGATGAATTGTATAGCATTAAAACAGCCAGCCAAGCACTAACAGGTGAAGAAATGCTAAAAAATCAAATTTATGCCAATCAATTAGCTATAGAGGGGGTTTTACAGCAATTGACAATTAGCGATAGCCTATATCAACTGCCTAATGCTGATATAAATCTTTTAAACCTACAGCGCACTGCTCTAAAAGAGCAACTTAATATTTTGTTTTCACAAAAAGAAAGTTTATTACAACTTGCCGAAAGCGACCGTTTAACACTTACCGATAGTTTGCTAAACCAAAACAACCTAATTATGGCTGCTAATGAACTACAAGTAGCCAACGAAAAAATAACAAATGACTTGTATTTTAGCACGTATGCACGCGGCAATTATGACCTAAACAATAGCCAAGTAGCCTTATTGCAAAGCATAGCCAATCAATGCCCTATTGTAGGGGGGAGAGGTGTTTATGCTGCTCGTAGTTTGTACGAAGCTATTGAGCCTACTGTGTACGATGACGAAGCTATTTGTATGGCTATAGGGATTAGTGAAAAAACCACTACACAAAGTACAAAAATAAGCAACAATTTTACTATTGTGCCTAATCCTGCAAACAATACTGTCAATTTTGACTATAGTGGTTTCGAAGACCGCCCGACCACAATACGTATCTATAACGCAATGGGACAAGTGGTAAAAGAAATTGCTATAAATACTAATACCTCTGTGACAATGGCAGATATTAGCTTGTTACTAAGTGGCGTTTATTGGTGCCAATTAATGCGTCAGGATCACAACATAGCTACTCAAAAATTAGTCATTATTAAGTAATCATCAAAATTGTGGAGTGCAATAGCAATTGTACTCCACAATTTAACCAAATAAAACAATAAAATGAAAAATTTACTTTTATTACTTTGTTGGGTTTGCATGATGACTACTTTGCTTACAGCCCAACCTAACGACAGCAAGCGTGATGCTATTTGGCTAACGGGAGCCTCTTTTGAAGAAGACCCAACTGGTGTACAAAATGGCAACATTAAATGTAGCTTTACCGAAAATGGCATTGATATTGGTTTTGAATACATCCCAACATTGAGGTTCATGGAAACCTGCGCGGGCATATCAGACACCACAGGCAAGATGCTGTTCTATACCAATGGAGCTATTATTATAGACTCTTCTTACCAAATTATGCAAAACAGCGAAAATTTCAATGAAAGTAGCTTTACTACTTACTGGGAAGAAGCAGGCTGGGGTTTAACACAGCCCCAAGGGGCATTGGTATTGCCCATGCCTAATAATCCTAATGTATATTATATCTTCTATAATACAGGATATTTAGTGGGTGGAGGAGTTTTGCAACTTCATTTGCGCTATAGTGTGGTGGATATGGGATTGAACAATGGCTTAGGAGCTATTACAGAAAAAAAGCAGGATATAGCCATAGATTCCTTAGCTTATAATGGTTTAACTGCCTGCCGCCATGCCAATGGGCGCGATTGGTGGGTCATTATGCCACAATTGAGTGGCTATGCCTATTATTTGTTTTTGCTCACACCCGAAGGCGTGCAGGACATGAGTATGCAATTTATAGGCGATGAACTGCCCGATACTTATGGTCAAAGCGTTTTTACGCCTGATGGTCGCCATTACATACGTTTTCATGTAGGCGGCGATAGCCCTAAGTGTCCCTTAGATATCTATGATTTTGACCGTTGTACTGGTGCGTTGAGCAATTTTAGGCGAAAATGGATAGATCATTTAGGCAGCATAGCTGGTCTTGCTGTTTCTCCCAACTCTCGCTTTGCTTATTGTTTTACAGGTTCTGCTTTGCATCAATACGATATGGAATTAGATACTGCCATTCACATTGCCGACTATGATGGTTTTGCTGACCCGCCGGGTACTGTTTTAGCAGCTACTTTCTACCAAGCCCAATTAGCACCCGATGGCAAGATTTATGCTTGTGCCAGCAATGGTGTTCGTTATCTACACGTTGTCAATCAACCCAACGAGGCAGGTTCGGCATGTGATTTTGTGCAGCATGGGGTCTCCTTGCCCGTCTATAATGCACAGACAGTTCCCAATTTTCCGTATTTCCGTTTGGGTCGTGAGGAGGGGAGTGAGTGTGATAGCTTGTTTACGGGTATACCAACTATCCCTCCTTATCAACAGTTCTTTTCTATTTATCCCAATCCCGCTCAAGACCATTTAGTGGTAGAAAATCATAGCCAAGAGCAAAGTGCTACCTTTGTGTTGTATGATGTAATAGGCAGGCAGGTTTTGTCTGTTGTCTCCCATAATCAGTCTGTTATTCCCATTGACCACCTGCCTTCGGGTGTTTATTTGTATCAATTTCTTAATCCTCAAAATCAAATTGTAGCTTATGGAAAAGTTAGTGTTGTGCGGTAGGAAGTGAAACATAATACACAAACAAACATGGTGGCTATAAAACATAAAAAGGCAGACAAGATACTCTCTTGTCTGCCTTTTGGGATATAAATATGAGACGGCTTATTGTTTCACCACCTTCACCAAACTATTTTGGCGTGTATCTTGCAATTGTAGGAAATAAATCCCGCGTGGTAATTGTTCGATGGAAAGTTGCAACGATTGCCAACTGTTGGGTACTAACTGGCGGTATTGTTGTTGCAATACCATTTGACCGTTGGTGTTGTAGAGTTGTAAAGTAGCTTCGGGGCTTTGTGACACAAAATTGATGGACAAAAGGTCTTTGGTAGGAACGGGGGCTACTTGTAATGCCACATTGGTAGCCGAATGACGCTGCAATACCACTACCCCCAAATCTGTTTGCTTACCACTTAGGTCTGTTTGCAACAAACGATAATAGGTAATGGACAAGGGTGGTGCAACATCTAAGTAACTATAGTTACGCTCGGCGAAGCTATTGCCGGTTGCCATGATTTGTTGTATTTCCTTGAAACTGCTACCATCGGTGGAGCGTTGTAAGGTAAAGTAATGATTATTGGTTTCGGAGGCAGTTGTCCAAGTCAGCAGGTTGCCATTATCTTGTACTTTGCCCACAAAATTTAATAATTCGATGGGGGTTTTCAAACAAATAGGAAATTCGGC
Organism: Chitinophagales bacterium; assembly: GCA_016787295.1. Classification (GTDB taxonomy): domain Bacteria; phylum Bacteroidota; class Bacteroidia; order Chitinophagales; family UBA2359; genus JAEUUX01. The sequence goes on along the minus strand of JAEUUX010000179.1, from coordinate 66,509 downwards.
AGCGCGAGTTGTGTTACAACCCAAGTCATCAACCAAACTGAAACTGTAGCTGTTAGGAGTTTGCGATGAGGTAAATACCACGCTCGCAGACTGCCCAAATGCTAACGTTTCTTCAATTGTGCCACTAAGCGTATAATTTGCAGTTGGGTCATATTGTGGCAAGCCGCCTTGTGGAAAAACAGTAACGGTATAGTCACCTATTGACCAGTCACAATCTTCGTTAATGACCAACTGTATGGGACTAAGGAAAACAACCGGCGTACCCGCTGCTATCACCGTACAAGGGTCATTGATAATAGGCAGACCGTTGGCATCGGGATAACCCACCACAGCCGAAATGTAATATGTTTGGTTATATTGCGCAGCGTTGAGGTCGGCGAAAGTGAACGTACCATCGCTATTGCTGCCCACAATAGTACCCGCTTGGTTGTTGTCGTTGGTGTGCATAATGTAACCAAGTACCATGTCGGGTTCTAAAAATTCGCCAATAGTAGTTGCCGATACTGTTCCGTTGTGGCAAACAATTTGTTCAGCGGTTGGCATGGTGCCTGCATCGGCGTTGCAGGGCGGCGGCAGGATAAGCAACTCAGCCGTACAGCCCGATATAGCGCCTGTAGCTACGACAGTATATGAATCTGCATTGTTGGGGTGCGATAAGGTAAGCGTTTCGTCATTGTTAGCTGTTCCACTAAAATCACCACTTAGCACAAAACTTTCGTTATAGCCCGAAACCACTATGTCGAACGCAAAATTGTTGGTGCCGTCATATAGGTAGGCAGTAGGAGTAGTTTGGCTAATGGTGGGCGTGGGATAGATAGTGACAGTGCCTTGTCCTTCTGCAACACAACCGGGTACGGTGGTTGGAACGCTATAGTTAACGGTATACTCACCAGCAGGCAAACCTTCGGGAGAGAACAAACCATTAGTGCTAACACCAACACCTGACCAAGTACCGCCGCTTTGGGCTGCCTGCAATTGGATAGGCGAGTCGCCCGCACACAATTGCGCGTTGGTAATGGCAATGATACTGTTGCTGGCAACTTGCACGTTATAGCTAATCGTGTCTTGTCCGTTACAAGTACCCGGTTTAATGGCTATCAACTGGACGCTATAGGTGCCAGGGTTGTCAAAAGTATGGGTTGGATTGATGACGGAGGTAGCGAGCGAACCATCGCCAAAGTTCCAAACATACTCATCAGCATTGACACTTAGGTTTTCGAAATTAACGGTATATGGCGCACAAGCAGGAATGGGTGGCACAAAATCGGCAGTTACGGGTGCTACTTCAAAGTCAAATTTAATGGCACCTAAGTTACAGTTGGAGGAGTTATTGGTATTTGACCATGCCCCGGGAGTTGTTGGAAACAAATCACTCGAACCACAACCTGCGCACACGGCTTGGTAGATGCGTCCTTCTTTGTCGAAACGGCTGGTGCCGCCATCAACGTGTTCACCTGTACCACCGTTTGCTCCGAAGAATGTGGCATAATGTAGCCCAGTGGCATCGGGGTCGAGGACTAAGAAATAGAAGTCGGAGCCGTCGGTGGTGGTTTGGAAGGCACCGGGTGAGGTGGGAATACCTATGGTGGTGGAACCCGATACGCCTCCATTCACATTACCTCCCCAGCCTGAAAGGAATATTTTATTGCATTTATCTACCAAAAAAGCAGAGGGTGACAAGTTGGGTTGTCCACCGCCATTGCCAATAACGGTCGAAAATAAAGTTGTGCTTAGGTTGTTGCTCAATTTGTGAATAAAATTGCCGCTATTGGGATTGCTATATACACCTGCGGGCGAAACGGGATAGTTGCCGCCTGCTGTTTGTCCTGTGATATAGACATTATTATCTGCATCAAGGTCGAGGAAATAACTTTGGTCATAGTTGGCGGTGCCGATATAGGTAGCGGCTACCAACTGCGAACCGTCGGGGCTGATTTTAGCTACCCAGCCATCTGCCGTACCGCCCATAAAATTGGGGTGCAAAGTACCAGCAGTAGTTGGAAAATTAGTGCCATTGGTGCCACCACAAGCATAGAGATAGCCTTCGGTGTCAAATTTAACGGAATAAGCCGCATCGTCTGCCGTACCACCAATGTATGTTCCCCAAATCATCTGGCTCAATTGTGGATTAAGTTTACACAAAACACCATCTTGGTCATTCACCCATTCGGGTTGGAATGCCCCGTCAGTGGTGGGGAAGTCGGGTGATTGAGTGGTCGAAACGACATAGATATTGCCTTGGTTATCTACTTGCACCTCGCCGCGTCCTTCATCGGCATAGTTGAAACGCATACCAGCAGCAGTGTTCAAACCATCATTAAAGATACCACCGAGATAGGTAGAAGCCAACAAAGCAGTACCATCGGGATTGAATTTGGTGACAATAAGGTCGGTACCAAAGCTAAAACCAATGGAGTTGACAGTAACGTTTTGTCCGCCGTTAAAAGTTTGGTCAATAGCTCCCGCAGTGGTGGGATAGTTGTTGGAACCACACGCACCCAATACAATAAGGTTGCCATCTTTGTCGACGATTAAACTTTCGGGAATTTCGTCGCGGTTTCCTCCGAGATAGGTAGAGAAAACGAGGTTGCTACCGTCGGGTGTAAATTTGGTTATACCAATGTCGTTACCTCCGCCATAGCTTGCTGCTTCGCCACCGCCAAAGTTAACCTGAAAAGCGCCCACAGTGGTGGGATAACCTGCCCCTGTGAAAATAGATCCACCTGCATAGAGGTGTCCGTCACTGTCGTAGGTGGCAGTAAAGCCCCAATTGTCGGTAGTAGAGCCTGTATAGGTGGCAAAAACAATTTCGGGGTCAATGATGAGTTCATAGTCGGTATTGTAGCCGTTGGGGAAATGGAAAGACAATTCGTTACCATTTAATACATATTCGGCTGCAACTTCGGTGAGTTGACCATTGATATATTGGTATACATACGGCTGCAATTCGATGAGTGTGTTGACTGATGTTTGGATATGTAGATTTTTTTGCTGTATACTAATATTGTCTACCCCTTCGTATTGAAGGAGGATTTGTTGCGGATTGGCGTTGGGCGCCACAATAAAATCGTACTTAATACGTCCGTCTTCACCATATAGGCGCATGTCGATACCATTGTAGATATTGGTATAATCTGTTTGGTTAAAGATACCAACATGGCTTTTCCAGCGTGCAGGGTCGCTACCAAGGTAGTAGTTATTGTAGCGTGTTTCTTGGCAGGTGGCAGCGGGTACAACATTGTTGGCATTGACAAAATTAACATGGTAGGCATGGCATCGCAAAGCAAAATTGCTCAAATCGGCGCCTGTGTGGTGTGCTTCGTGGATAGTATTGATGTCGTCGGTGTGCATCAATAAATAGGTCAAACGATTGTTTTCGAGATACAAACGGGCATTGTTGAGTTCTACTTGGTATTGAATGGGTGCTTGCCATTGTCCTTTGTTTTCGATGAAAGACAAATAGGTGGGCGGATTGCCTTCACAAGCCAATAGATGAAGTGTGGGTGCTATAGAATAGCAACACCACAATAGAAGTAACTTTTTCATCATGGGAAAAGGTATTATGGTTAATATTTTTTTGATGTTTTGGGGGTGTTATTGTGTATTTTTGACAAGGGTGTTGTTGGTTTGTTTATTTCACAAATTGAGCATCGAGGCGCAGGGTATCGGCTTTTAATAGAACAATATTCTGGACGCTGACAATTTGGTAGCCTTTGTTGGGTTGATATGCCAAACGTTCGTCTAGGCTATAGAATAGGTTGTTGACTTGGTTGTGTATGCTAAGAGAATGGAGGTTTTGTTGATGGCGTTGAATGCTGATTTTTTGGGTGCGCAGGTGTGGGTCGCGGGCGGTATAGTCGATGTGCCACAGGCTGTCTTGTACCACAAAGTTGCTATCTTTTTGGTAGCTATCGCGCCAAGCGGCTTTGTTGATGTCGGTATTGGCAAAGAGTGCCAATTCTTTTTCCCAATTGGGTTGTACAATGTGTTGTTGTTCTTTTTGTTGGTTGATGTGTAGCTGTTTGTCCAATTGTATTTTTTGTTGTTGGAGGAATTGGGTTTGGTCAGCTACAAAGTCGGGAACCGAAAAGAAGGTTTTGCTCGTGGTGGTGGAGGGGGTGTCGGGTTGACACGACCAAAGGGCAAAGATGTGTAAACAAGCATAAGTTAGTAACAGATTTAGACGAAAGAAAGACATGTAAATTGGTAAATTTGGTATTTTTTCAGAAAGGTACGGCTTTTTGTTGGAATTACCAACTATTTAGTCAAAAAAATTTATTGTTGTGTTTTTTTTTGAGGGGTTTGTGAAAAAAAAATAGGATTGGATAAAATTGTTCGAATGGCGAAGCGCGTTAGGGATGCGGAGGGTGGCGTTAGCCAGTGCGGAGAGCAACGCAGCACCAAGCGTAGCGAAGCCCGTAGCAGCCCGACCCGTAGGGAAACGCCCAAATAAATTATGTTATGAATGCTGAAATGTATGATAGTGGGCGGTGTTGGAGATATTGGGTATGAGAATTGGGGTGATTTTGTGGGTTGAACGCGATGATAACGCAAAAAAATAAAGAATTTGCTAAGATTTCTTGATGAATGTAGTGCATAACTGTAATTAATCAATAAAAAACGCTAACTTTGCGCGCCTTTAGGGGTGTTTATCGCATAATTTTTAATCCAAATCAACTGTTTGTATGAATTTACAAAACGATATAGCCAAATACATCGGCGCTCTACTATACGAGTATAGCACTATTATTATTCCAGACTTGGGCATGTTTAGCACGCATTGGAAGAGTGCAACGGTAGATTCTGCTAAAGGAGTGATTACTCCTCCTGCCAAAATTGTTAGTTTTAATGAACGCATCAAAGTTAATGATGGTTTGATGGCAGGACACATTTCACGCGTAGAAAAAATTCCTCTTCAGGTAGCGGAGGAATCTTTGAAAGATTGGGTAGCGGCTGCTAATGCCCGATTGGCTACGGGCGAAGCCATTCAATTGGAAGGTATTGGTTATTTGAAACGTCAAGATGGAGTGACACAATTTACGCTTGCCGAAAATGCCAATTTTGCTGTGGATACATTTGGTTTGACGGTTGTTAAGATACCAAGTGGCGATAGCAATGTTCCAACACCTGCTATTACAACGGAATCTCGCAAATTGGTTGCTGATGAAGTGGCAGAGGAAACAGTGGTGGGCGTGGCTGCCAATAGCTTAAACACACCTCCGCCTATTGTGACAACCGAAACAGCTAACAATACAAAAAGTATTTCGGAGGTACTGTCGGGCAATAGTAGTGCGACAAGTGCGGGAGGGACGGTCTATAATTCGACTACTACACGCAGCAAAGAAAGCGAGTCGTGGATCAAATGGTTGATTCCTTTGTTGTTGCTGTTCTTGGTGTTTTGGGGTATTTCGCAAATGGGTGGTGAAACCGACCGACCTTGGTATAACCGCAAGCCATTTAGCTTTATCTTCGGCACCGGCACCGAACAGGTAGCAGAACAACAACCCGAAACATATACAACGCCCGACCCCGCTTTGGCGGATTCTACCACACAACAAACTACGACAATGGATACCACTGCGGCTACGTCATCGCCTACCGAACCTATTAATACGGATACTGTTAGCGCTCGCACACCTGCTCCTGCACCTCAAAAAGAAATACCCACACCTGCTACCACCACCACAGACAAAAGTAGTGGCGGAGGCGTAGAAGTGATAGAGGGTTTGCGCGTAATGAAATCTAAAACCAATGAGTATGTTAGTTCGAGTGATCCCAAAGGTTTTTATGTGATTACGGGTGCTTTCAAAAGCAAAGCTAATGCTCAAAAATTGATAGGAACGTTGCGCAAAGACGGACAAGATGTGCATTTGCTCGAAACCACATCGGGTTATTTCAGAGCGGGTATCTATGTTAAATCGGGTAAAATTAGTGATGTAAAAACTGTTTTCAATAAAGCACAAAAACAGTATAATTCAGACTCATGGGTACTCAAATACAACTAAACAAATAGGGCATCGAGCCAGAATTCTCCATTTGTGTTGCAACGAATGGAGAATTTTAGGCATGTAAGCACTTTAGGCATGTTTATTGCCGTAGTTATTAAATACCTTGATTCTTCTAATTTTTTATGGCTTCTTTCCATCGCATATTACCTTGGCTGATTGCCGTTTGGATGTTGTTTGCAGTATATTGGTATACATGCGAACTGCATTACCATAACTGTAGCTGTTTGCGAAAACGCCCACCCATTCCTGATTCCTACATAATGGTTAATGACGATACATTGATGCGCTTCGATAAACCATTGACCTTTAAATTGCAACAGAGCGATTTGCCTATATCTACCACACAACAAACAAATATAGATGCTGTGGCGCATTATTTGTTGCAAAACCCTAAACAACAACTGAAAATAACGGCATATCATACCGCTAATGAAACACCACAATTGGCTCAACAACGCGCCCAAACATTGCGTGACCTTTTTATAAAACATCTGCGACATTTGAGCAAAATAGAAATAGGTAACAGTATTTTGTTGGACAGTTTGGTTCTTACGCAAATAGCCCAGCAAGACCAACCTATTATTTTTCAGGATACTTTGTTCAATGCAATACAAATGACAGTTATACCACAATATACCCTCGACAACGCTCGCATACAACAATTGCTAAATGATACACTTAGGCTGACATTTGAGAAAAAAAATACCAAATTCACCCTTAGCGAATACCAACTCCAATACTTTCAACAACTTAAACAGCTAACAGAAACCTATCCCAATAAAAAAATATACTTGGTCGGTCATGCTGATAATGACGATAGTTATACGACTAATATCAAATTGGGGCGCAAACGAGCCGAAACTATCCAACAATTATTGCTGGATATAGGCATTTCGCCCAGCAAAATCATTGTGGATTCGCGCGGCGAAAACCAACCCATAGACGACAATACAACAGCCATAGGACAACAAAACAATCGCCGTGTCGATATATTTGTTCGCTAAAATAGTGGTACAATAATTGAAGTAGATGCCTGTAACAAACCCTTCTATTGGGATAGTCTCTCCCTAATTTTTTTTGTAAGTGGTGAGCGCCTTACCCGAAAATGTTGTGGTATTATTATACAAAAAAACAATTCAAAACATGTTGATTCACATATTACAAATCCTAATCTTGCTGGGTATCACAGCTTTGTTGGTGTGGGTATCGTTGCGCCACAAAATTAGACAATTAGAACACTCGTCTGCTGAGGCATCGCAAAATTTGGTAAAAACACGCAGCAAATATAACTACCTTTTGTCTAAAAACGGAAAATACGAATCAGAAACCAAAGAGTATACACAACAAATCACCGATTTGCAGCAAGGACAATTTGAGTTACAAACCAAATTGGAAGAAGCACAACGCGAAGCAAGTACACAACAAGCTAAAATAGACTATTTAGAAACCTATAAACAAAGGGTTGAGGAACAAAACGAAAAAATTAGAACTGCTGAACAACAAGTGCAGGAAGAACGCGCCAATCTTCGGCGCATAGAGTTTGAATTGGTAACAGCACAAAACGAATTGGCAGAAAAAAATAAAATGCTTAACAACCAACAAAACCAAACACAAGATTATTCTAATTTACTTGCCGAAATTTCGCGCTTACGAAAAGACAATGAAATAGCTGTTTTTCAAGAAACCGAACTGCAAAACAAACTACAGCACATAGAAATAGAGCGCAAACAACTGTATAATAAAGTTCACGAAACAACTTTGCAACTAACCGCTTTGCAAATTAGTACCGACAGTTTGGGTAGCTACAAAAAACGTTATGAAGAATCGCAACAACAACATGAACAACAAAAAAACGAAATAGATACGTTACGAAAACGCAATCTGCAACTCATAGAAAAACAACAACAATTAGAAGAACAATTAAAACAATATCGCGAACTAAACCGTGACTATAAACACATCATCACTACTTTGGGTTATGATAAAGAAAAATTTTCAGGAATTTCTTTGCCATAAAACTATCAAGAAAGTGAGCATTTAAAGTTTTTGCCATTACAATATTATGGAATTAATCATCAACCTATTAATAGGAGCCATTGCTGCATTTCATTTATACATACTTTGGTTCGAAATGTTTGCATGGGAAACACGTGGAAAAAAAGTTTTCAAAAGTTTTCCCAAAGAACTGTTTGCTCCAACCAAAAGTATGGCTGCCAACCAAGGGTTATACAATGGTTTTTTAGCAGCAGGACTCATCTGGACATTTTTTATATCCAACACTATTTGGAAACACAATATCGCCATTTTTTTCTTATCTTGCATAGCTGTAGCGGGCATTTTTGGTGCGCTAACAGCCGACAAAAAAATCTTTTTTGTACAAGCCTTGCCAAGTATAGTAACATTGTTGTTAATTTTATTTAGCCAATTCTAATCATCATACAAACTACATGCAACTATTTTGCATGTTTCTCATGTTTTTTGCTGTCAAATCAAGAGTGACCCCATAGCACTTTAACCGTCATAACTCCACGATGCGTTGCTATGGCAGCGCAGCTTGCTTTTGTTAAATAAACTTTACCTTACCTATCGAATTTCCCAAAAATTATTTCCGTGAAAAAAATACTTACCGCTATTTTGGTGTGTTGTTGCACCTTTGCTTCTTTTGCTCAACAAGATGTGCAGTACACCCAATATATGTACAATCCATTGTTGTACAACCCTGCTTATACAGGTTCACGCGAAGCTCTTAGCTGTTTGGGGCTATATCGCTACCAATGGGCAGGCATAGACGGAGCGCCGCGCGATATTTTTTTGAGCGCCCATAGCCCTATCGCCTCGCATATGGCAGTAGGTCTATACTTAGAAAACGACAAAATAGGTATCCATAACAGATTCAACGTTTATGGTAGTTATGCCTATCACATACCTATTCAAGAAAACGCAAAACTTTCTTTGGGTTTGCAAGCAGGTATCAGTGCCTACAGTTCCGATTGGTCACTTCTTAGCAGCGACGACATTGTCGACACCAACGACCCTGCTATTAATGCCACCACTATACAGAAAAAAATAGCGCCTAATTTTGGTTTAGGTGCTTATTACTATGCCAAAAACTTTTTTGTTGGTGCAGCAGCCCCGCGTTTGCTAAAAGGCAATATTGACAACCTACAGCAATTGTCCAAACAAGAGCGCCACTATTTTGTGAGTGGTGGCTATGCCCACACGTTTAGCGATAAGTTTACTTTGCGCCCCACCGTTTTGCTCAAGGCAGCTACACATTCACCGGTTGAAGTTGATTTGAATTTAACAGCTTTGTTATTTAACAGTTTTTGGATAGGAGCAGGTTATCACACCCAAGACGGCATGAACCTGCATACTGCCTACGAATTTAAAAACGGTTTGCGTATTGGTTATGCCTACGACATTACCCTCAGCCGATTAGCCGACTATAGCAATGGTTCGCACGAGATAATGATAGGTTTTGACCTTCGTCGCAAAGATAACGATGGCAAAACAAACGAAAATGTATTGAGTCCACGTTTTTTCTAATATAGTTTTTCTCAAAAAACAAGACAAAAAACAAAAGCGTCCTTCATAGTTTAACACTATGTAGGACGTTTTTTTGGGAGTCGAGTAATAAAACCTATTTGGCATACAGAAAAAAAGCATCGTCGATATGATGAATATGTGTGTCTTCAGGTGTAACCGTAATAGCAATAATATCAAACCGCACAGGCGCATCATTCAAGCCATTTTGGTCTAAAAACACGGCAGCAGCTTTGGCAATTAATTGCTGTTTGGCTTTGGTCACAAATGTTTCAGGATAACCAAAATAGTTGGTGTGACGAGCCTTCACCTCCACAAAGACAATAGTTTTTTTGCCTTTGGGTTGTGCAACAATGTCCAACTCCCATTGCTTGAAACGCCAGTTGGTGGCTAAAATTTCATAGCCTTTTTTCTCCAAAAATTGAGCAGCAACTTGTTCGCCTTTTTTGCCAAATTCGTTATGTTCTGCCATGTAGGTAAGTCTATTTTAAGGGTTAAAATTTTCTCCAAATTTACATAAGAACCTGATTATCAGACAGTTATGGTCGATTAATTTGGAGAAAATTTGTTAGTTGTATTGCATAATGAGCAAAGTTACAATGCGATTAAAGTCCATAAATTGCTCCATATTTTTCGCGCGCATATTGCATAAAATAGTCAAAATTGAGTGGCTCGCCTGTCACTTTTTGACACAATTCTTCCGACGTATACAACATGCCATATTGGTGGATATTGGTGCGCAACCATGCCAATAATTCGCCCAATTTGCCAGCTTCTATCTGACTATTGAGGTCTGGGATACTGCGTTGAGCGGCTGCAAAAAATTGTGCGGCATAAAAACTACCTAACGAATAAGTTGGGAAATAGCCAAAGCTACCGTGCGACCAATGAATGTCTTGCAAAACACCATGTTTGTCGTCAGGAACATCAATACCCAAATATTCGCGATATTTGGCATTCCAAATCTCGGCAAGGTCTTTCACCTCAATTTTGCCTTCGATAAGTGCTTTTTCTATCTCAAATCGGATAAGGATATGAAAATGATACGTTAGTTCATCGGCACTTGTGCGAATTAAAGATGGTTCTACCTTATTAATTGCTTTATAGAATTGAAAATAACCTACATTTTTCAATTGTTTTCGAAATATACCTCGCAAACGTTTGAAATTAGCTTTCCAATAAGGCAAGGAACGTCCCACATTGTTTTCCCACAAACGGGATTGCGATTCATGAATGCCCAACGAAGCTGCTTTACCTGTTGGCAAGCCATAGTATTCGGGTTTTAAACCCTGTTCGTATAGTGCATGTCCGCCCTCGTGCAAACAACTCCATGTCATTTCATTTAGGTCGTGTTCGTTCACGCGGGTCGTTACACGAACGTCCAAAGGCGAAAAACTTGTTGTGAAAGGGTGTGTTGATTTGTCTTGTCTGCCTGCTTGAAAATCATAGCCCATTTGCTCCAACAATTCCAAGCCAAACTCCCATTGTGCGTCTTTGTGGTAGTGGTCATACAAAAACGAATCTTCTACTTGTGGTTGTTGGGCTATTTGTTGCACAAAATCGACCAACTGACTACGAACAGATTCAAATAATGGGGTAATGACCGACGTTTTTCCTTGTGGTTCATACTCGTGTAACAAAGCGTCGTAGGGGTGTTCGTCATAACCCATGATATGACAGGTTTCGCGCTTAATGTCCACAATTGTCGTAAGGGCAGGTGCAAAGACCTTAAAATCGTTGGCTTGGCGGGCGTGCATCCAAGCATGATAGGCATCGGCAATCGCTTTGGACTCGCGCATCACAAAATCGGTAGTGAATTTGCTTTGTCGTTCATAATCATCTGCCGTTTTTATCACGTTGCAGCGTTCCCATTCGCTGAGGTGTGAATTGTTTTGCAAATCGTGGAGCAACTCGCCCCAAGTAGGAGCTGTCGCTATTTCGTGAGCAATACCCGACAAGGTTGCAATTTGTTGGGAACGATGTTTAGCTCCTTTTTCGGGCAAATAGGTCTCTTGGTCCCAAGATAAAACTGCTATGGCATTATGCACATCGGCAATTTTTTGTTGCCATTCACAGTATTGATGATAAGCATTCATCGGCTTAAAATAGGTAAGTTTTTGGGTGAAAAAAAAAAATTTTAGTATCTTTGTTTGAGAATAAGCCAAATTTCTACAAGACGGTCAGTCGTTCTTATAATCAAAGCGGCAAAACTACGAACTTTTTTGGATAAGAAAAAATTTTTTTTCAGACCCACTTTCCTTATTGTGTATAGTGATTTGCAAAATTGTCCTAAAAAAAGGACAGCATTAATGTTGTAACATACACTTTTCGGCTTAGTTGTTGTATAATAAAAACTTATGATTTGGAATAAAGTGCAATGTATAATTTTAAAACCGACTTGATTAGTAATGTGCTAAAAAACCAAGTTATTTGATACAAAAATAGCATGTAGAGAGAAAATTTTGTCACAAAAAAATAAAAAAACAGTTTTACTTCCTACCAAATTAAACTTTGGTGTGGTTTTTGTGGTTTATGAGTATAATTACCCAACTTGTTTAAATCTCCTTGTTATGATCCGCTTTAAATTATTTTTTTTCATTGTTATTTGCTGTTGGGGAAGCAACATGAGCTTTGCCCAAGGCGATTTGCGTCAAGCAGATGAATTGTATGAACAATTTGATTTTGCTGGCGCTGCCGATTTATACAAAAAAGTTTTGGACGATGACAAGAAAAACATGCAAGCATTAGAGCGTATTGCTGACTGTTATCGTCAATTGGGCAACAACCAAAAGGCAACTTATTGGTATCCCAAAGCAATTAAAGCAAACCCCAAAAATGACCTTTTAAAATACTACTACGCACGTTGTTTGATGGGACTTTCCAAATACGGCGAAGCCCTCGAGTGGTTTCGCGCCTACCAACAAACCACCAAAGGTTCTTTAGATTTACGTACAGAATCTTTTATCGATGCGTGCAAAAACATAGCACAATTTTATGCTGATTCGGCAAGTTATCAAATCAAGCGCGCCAATTTTAGCTCACCTCAAGGTGATTTAGCTCCCACTTTTTGGCAACACGAAAACAAGTTGGCGTTCAGCTCATTCCGTCCCAAAAAAGCAGTGAGCCGCGAAGAAACTTATGCCGATATTTTTTATACCGAAAAAATCAGCAATATTTGGTCATTGCCACAACCTATTCCGGGTAAAAGTAACAATCCCTATCATGAAGGACCTGTGACTTTTAACTCGGCGGGCAATGTTATGTATTTTACGCGCAATGTGCCTCGCAAAAAAGCGCGCCATTCGGGTGTGGCTCACCTACAAATTTTCGAGTCACGCTGGGAAAAAGACCATTGGACAGAGGGGGAAGTTTTGTCTTTTTGTGACGAAAATTATTCGTTTGGGCATCCCGCCTTATCTGCCGACAGCAAAACCTTATATTTTGTCTCTGATATGCCTATGGGCAGCGAAGGAGGCAAAGACATCTGGAAAAGCGAATGGGTGAGCGGGCGTTGGACAGATCCTGTTAATTTGGGTGCAAGTGTTAATACGCGCGGCGATGAAATGTTTCCGAGCATCCATGCCGACGGTTCACTCTATTTTTCGTCAGATGGCAGAAGCGGCATAGGTGGTTTTGACGTTTTTATGGCAACTCCATATGGCGAAGATTGGAACGTCGAAAACCTAAAATATCCTATCAATACTCCCAAAGATGAATTAGCAATTATTCTGTCTGCCAATAAAACAACCGCTTATTTAACAAGCAATCGCTTGGGCAACGAAGATATCTATATTGTCACCATGCCAGCAAGTTTCCACCTCAAAGAAGCAATGTTCGCGCAAGAAGACACAAGAACACCAAGCCATTTTACTGATTATGCAACGCCTGCTGCAAATTCTAATTCCAGCACACAGTACATACCAATTACACCAGCAGAACCTATTGTGGTTGAGAAAGTAATGCCTGCTGAAGTTGTGGAAAATTATACTCGTTTTACGGAGATGGATAGAGTTCCATATTCTATTACTGGAATCGTGGTAGATGAAGTAACACATCAGGGCGTTTCGGGCGCACAAGTTCGCATAGTTGATACCAAAAATCCGAAAATTACCATAGACCAAATTACTAATGACAGTGGTTCTTTTTCTTTCTGGGTCGAGGCGGGGAAAAACTACACTGTTTCTAAAATAGATGGTTCGCGTGTAGAAGATTATAAAATCGTAAACACAGTGGCAGCCAATGGCAAAACTAATGCTAATATTATTTTAATTAGCAAAATCAAAAAACAAGATGCCCTCACAACCACACCCGAACATAATAGTGTAAAATCTTTGTATGACGAAGATAAGCATGCTAACACTGATAACCTAACCGCAGATGTTACTTATAAAGCAGGTACAAATGTACTCAAAAACACCTCTGCTGTTGTTTATAGAGTACAAATTGGCGCTTTTCAACAAGCTATTCCTTCAAAAAATGCGTTTTTCAGCCGTGTGAAAGACCGCAGTATTACAACAGAAATTGCTCCGTCAGGTTTGGTGCGTTATACAACAGGAAATTATGAAGACTTTAGCATAGCACAAACCATTTGCTCTGAGATGAAACGTCGTGGTTATCGCAACGCTTTCGTAGCAGGCTATATCGATGGAACACGTTATGAAGGCGATATTCTTGAATATCAAAAAAAATAATACTCAATCTTTAAATACCCAAATAAAGGCTGCCTTTTTGAACAAAAGGCAGCCTTTTAATGTTAATATCTTCCCTCTAAAAGAACAATGTCACGTTTTTCTACTAATGATAGCGATACCCAACAAAAAAAATGCCATTTTTTAACTCTATAACCCCAAAATTACAAAGGATAGTAGTATTTTTGCTGCTTTTTAGTGGAATAATCTTTCTGTGTTATATGTGGTATCCAATTACTGTGCCTTTTGTGGTCAAAAAATGGGTCTATCCCGATCTGTTGTGGAACAAAAACCGCTCCGACAAGGTGCTTTATCTCACCTTTGACGACGGACCTACGCCTGTCGTAACGCCTTGGGTATTGGGGCAATTGGCTCAATATAATGCCAAAGCTACCTTTTTTTGTATTGGCAAAAACGTTGAGGCACAACCCCAATTGTTCGAACAACTCGGTCAAGCAGGACACCAAATTGGCAACCACACCCAACAGCACTACAACGGTTGGCAGGTGCGGCTTAATGAATACATGACCGATATTCGACAAGCCGATTCGGTGATACATAGTCCGCTGTTCCGACCGCCATATGGCAAAATTACGCGCCAACAAATTCGGCTTTTGTTGCACGAAAAAACCATTCCCAATATACAAACCATCGTCATGTGGGACGTGTTGAGTGGCGATTTTGATGAGCAAATTAGCGGCGAACAATGCTGGCAAAACGTGCTGCAACACACACAAAATGGTACTATTATTGTGTTCCACGATAGTCAAAAAGCTTTTCCGCGCCTACAATATGCCTTGCCCAGAACATTAGAATATTTTTCGGCAAAAGGCTTCCGATTCGAAACATTGTAAACAAAATGCAATAAAAAGCGTACCTTTGTCCTAAAAAAGTAGATGGACAAATTTTTAGTAACTATTTTTGCTGCATTTTCTTTGGTCGGAATCGTCTGTAGCGCCATAGGATACAACATTTGGAACAAACATAGTCAGCTAAAAAAACAAGGCATCGAAACAACTGCTTTGGTCATTGGACATTATGAAAAAAAACAAATTAAATCCACAACAGCTCGAGCAGTTATTATTCAATACAAAGACTACAACGACAGTCTTCGTACTTTCTATTCTACCACCTATACCACGCCTCCCATGTTTCAGGTTGGAGAAACCATAAAAATTTGGTATTCTAAGGATAAACCTGATGATATTTTGATGGAAGGCAAAGATGAATGGATAATACCAACTGTTTTGGGCGTTTTTGGGATTATTTTTTCGCTAATAGGTATTCCATCGTTGATTAAAGAACTACTTTGAGTAGTTTTGGTTGTAAATTCCCAAAGGTTGATACTACTTTTGTCATTTTTACTGACTTTTCGTTAATTCCACCGTCCGCCCGAAGCTATAATTAGGAAAATAGTCCACAATATTATTGCCACAGCAATAACTATTGGAGCAAATAAAATGACGTTTCCTATCACAAAATCAGGATTGTTTTTCAGTAAAAAATAAGAAGATGCCGTAATAGCTGACGACAAAAAAGCAACAACAATAAACAACAAAGGAGTACGAAAAGACTCCTCATATCCTAATTTTTTGTTAGCAAAATACACAAAAAGATATAAAACGGATTGGTATAAAAGATAGAAAGTAATCAAAGCATATACCACAAAAAGCCCAAATTGATACGATTTCATAGCTCAAAAATTAATTGTTCTTTAAATTTGGCTCAAAATTACGCAAAAGTAATAAAAAAATATCGCAACAAAAACTTTTGGAGATTGCATAAAAGAATGAACAACGACAATAATTGCCAATATCTAACAAATCAACAACACAGTACCGCAATAAATTACATATCCATTTCATTTTTTCTTAGTCATCAAGATTTCAAAATAAGATGCTGAAAAATTTAGAACATTTTGGGCGTTATGTGACGTTGCTTGCCCAAATTTTCCATCGTCCCGAAAATTTTCGTATGTATTGGAACGAATTATTTCGGCAGATGAACGCCGTTGGTATCGAATCTATTCCTATTGTAGGAGTGGTATCGATATTTATTGGTGCGGTAACGGCTTTACAATTCGCCTATCAAGTCCAAGAGTTTGCTGTTCCGCTATACTATTTGGGCTATATCGTCCGCGACACTATGGTCATCGAAATGGCTCCGACTATGACTTGTTTGATGTTGGCAGGCAAAGTAGGGTCAAATATGGCGAGCGAATTGGGCAATATGCGCATTTCAGAACAAATTAATGCCTTAGAAATCATGGGCGTAAATACCCCCGGTTATCTGATTGGTACAAAAGTTTTAGCCACATTCATAACAGTGCCTTCGCTGATTATTTTGTCGGCAATATTAGGTATTTTGGGTGGATTAATCGCTGTTTTGGCTACAGGTGTGGCAAGTTTTGGCGACTATGAACGCGGTCTTCATGCCTTTTTCATGCCCTACAATGTAACAATGATGTTTGTCAAAGGAGCTGTTTTTGCGTTCGTTTTATCATCTATTGCATGTTATCAGGGCTATACGGTCAAAGGTGGTGCCATACAAATTGGCGAGGCGAGTACAAGAGCCGTTGTATTGTCCGACATTTTGATTTTGGTTTCTGATTACATCATTGCAGAAATTCTTTTGTAAAAGCCCCAACAATACTATGAATATATTGGAACACTTTGGCAGATATATGGTCATGCTAAAAGATTTGTTCACGCGCCCCGACAACAAATATATGTATGGAAAAGAGATTTTTCGCCAAATGAACAATATTGGCGTGGGTTCTTTGCTTATTGTTGGCATTATTTCTTTGTTTGTGGGTGCAGTAACAGCCATTCAATTTGCCTATCAATTAGACACATCTTTTCTACCTCCTTATATTTTGGGTTTCATCATTCGCGACTCAGTCATCATCGAGTTGGCACCAACCTTGTCGGGCTTATTATTGGCAGGCAAAGTGGGGTCAAACTTGTCTAGCGAATTAGGCACTATGCGCATCAGCGAGCAAATAGATGCACTCGAAATAATGGGAGTGAATAGCCGCAACTACCTCTTGGGTCCCAAAATTTGGGCGGCAGTCTTAATCGTGCCGCCATTGATTATTATTGCTGCTTTTTTGGGAGTATCTGGTGGCTATTTGGCAGCCGTCAATACGGGCATATCTCCTGCCATGTATGAAAAAGGGTTGATGTATATGTTCAAGTCCTACAACGTATTTATTATGATGGTCAAATCGACAGTTTTCGCCTTTTTGGTAGCCTCTATTGCTTGTTATCAGGGCTATTTTGTCAAAGGTGGCGCAATAGAAATAGGCAAAGCCAGCACAAGAGCTGTGGTTTTAGGCAGTATTTTTATCATTTTGTTCGATTATTTTATTACTTTACTGCTCACTTAGACAAACATTTTTTCACAGCACCAATTCATGTTGCTTATTCGCAAAGTAGCAGATTTTTCTATACCCTAACAATCAGGCGAAATTTAGGTATCAATTAAATTTTTTAAAAAAACAAAAACATTCCATAATATTGTTATGATAACGGTTCAAAATATCACCAAATCTTTTGCCGATAAACAAGTTCTCAAAGGCATCTCTACCGTTCTGGAAACAGGCAAAGTCAATATGGTTATTGGCACAAGCGGGTCGGGCAAGACGGTGTTTATGAAATGTTTAGTAGGACTTTTCGAACCAGATAGTGGACACATTCTGTACGACACCACAGATTTTACAGAGCTTTCTATCAAAGAAAAAAAACAAATTCGCATGAAAATTGGCATGTTGTTTCAAGGGTCTGCCTTGTTCGACTCTATGACAGTAGAGGAAAACGTACAGTTTCCGCTGAATATGTTCACCAATATGACCGCCAAAGAAAAGAAAGACCGCGTAGATTTTTGTTTAGAGCGGGTTAATTTGGTGGGCGCACACAAAAAATATCCCGGCGAAATCAGCGGCGGCATGATGAAACGCGTCGGCATTGCCCGCGCCATTGTGTTAAATCCTCAATACCTTTTTTGTGACGAACCCAACTCTGGACTCGACCCACAAACGTCTTTGTTAATAGACAAATTGATTGAAGAAATTACCACCGAATTTAATATCACCACCATCATGAACACCCACGACATGAACTCGGTGATTGGTATCAATGGCAAAGTGGTGTTTTTGCATCAAGGTCTCAAGGCATGGGAAGGCTCCAACAAAGATGTGCTACACAACGATAATCAATTGCTCAACGATTTTATTTTTGCGTCCGAATTTTTGAAAGAAATCCGACGTGAGGCTGCTAATAATCGGTTGGGCTTGTGAGGATTTTCGCGAAAAATCTATCCAACAACCAAGACTCCCCCAAAAACAAAAAGCCGCAACCCAAAGCAGGTTGCGACATTTTGTAAATCATGAAGCATATATATCGATCAGTAGTGTTCGGTGGGGTTTAGTGCAATTTGTCGAGCAAAAATTTCTTGAACTCTTTTTCTGCTTTGGGCAGTTCCGAAATTTTGGTTTCTGCCATACCTGCTGCCTTAAACTTGTCTGCATATTTTTTACGCAGTGCCACTTTTGCTTCTTCCAAATCGGCTCCTTCATCGGCATTTTTCAGTTGTTTCAACTCTTTCAAATACTCGTTATAGATGGGCCAAAATTTTTGAGATTCGGAAGTATTAAGGTGTAGTTCTTTGGTAATAAAAGCAATGCGCAACGACTCTAAGTCTTGGTTGCTACCACCTGTTTGAGCGGCGGCGGCAAAAGAAACGCCACACACCAAACAAGCTATGAATATATAAAGATGAAGTTTATTGATTAGGGTCATCATATAGAATTATTTATATAGGGTTGATTAATCGAGGTCTTCTAACATCGCTTCGATAGCGGCGCGGTCGAGGTTAAGGTCTTCGGCGGTGGTTTCCTCCGTTTTCGGACTATTGAGGTACATTTCCTCTATTTCTTCGCTATCAAATTCGTCAATATTGGCATCAACATACGCCCTAACGTCTTTGACCGATAGGTCTTGCAAGGCTTGCTGATATTCTGTTTCCGACATCTGCAACCATTTGTTAGCCGTTGTTTCATTGCTTGCAAATTTTGGCTGTTCAGCGGTCGTTTCCATTGCCGTCATATCTTCGTTGGGTTGATTAAAAAATTGCAAACCCAACACCACAAAAGCAAACATCGCAGCCGTAGCTAAGGCATAACGAACCAACAAGCGCAATTCGTTGCGTTGTTCGGGTTGTTGTGGTTGCATCTGTACCACTTTGCCGCCCGTTTTTGCTTCGTTCTCCTCCGATTTTTGGCGTATGCGCTCCATAATTTCTTGGGCAGCACGTTTAAAATAAGAAGATGGCACCGCAAAGCCAGCGTCTTTACCCGCTCTCTCCAAAGCCGTTGCAGGATTCGTTTCGGCATTTGTTGCAGGAGTAGCTTTTGCTTTTGCCAATATGTTTGTAGCAAAATCGTCAAAATAGTTATCTGGTACTTTGAATCCCGTTTGGGGTGGAAGGTTTAATGCACGTTCATTTTTTTGTCCGATTTGTAGCATCAAACTTTCTTCAAACTCCTCAAAGTAAGCATCAGGAACAGTAAAAGCGGCTTGTTTTGCAATAGCATCAATGGTTGTCCATCGTTTTTCTTTGGGCATTGCATCGGCTTGTGTTTGCCACATAATAGCCTCGAATAGTTCCTCAAAATAAGCAGGCGGAACGCTAAAAGCTTTTTGAACAGGATATGGAAAAACATAATTGCCTGCCAATTCTTGAGCTTTATAAGTTTGTAGTGCAATAAGTTCGTTTTGGTCTGCAAAAAAACGTATAGGCACACAAAAAGGATTGTCGTTGCCAATAGCCCCCAAAGCAGCACCGATAGGCGACTCATCTTGGCAGATTGCCACCAAGTTATCGGCAATTTCGGTGAAATATTGAGCAGGAATGCTAAACGGGTTAAGCCTTTCCATGCTCGCCAAAGTAGGCGCTATTTCCAACAATTCGTTGCGTATATCAGGATGTATAGTGGGTCGCATGTCATTAGTTTAGTTGGATTGGTAAAAAATAATAAAAACACGGGCATTATCGTCGCCCTCGTACCTTAGATGTGCAAAAAGGTCTTTGGTTTAAGATTCGGTAAGATATTTTTCGATTTTTTTCGCAGCATGATGATACGAAGCTTTCAAAGCCCCGACCGAAGTGTCCAAAACCGCCGACATATCCTCATATTTCACCTCATCGTAGTAGCGCATCAAAAACACCACCCTTTGTTTTTCGGGCAATGAGGCAATAGCTTTCTGGAGACGAACCTGTAGGTCATCGCCCTCAAAGTAAGGGTCGGCAGCCAATTGTTCTGCCAAATCGTAGTCTTCGGTCTCCAAAGGCAAAGAATCGCGGCGTTTTTTCTGCGTCAAAAACGTCAAGGCTTCATTCGTCGCAATGCGATAGAGCCACGTATACAACTGCGAATTTTCTTTAAACTTGTCCAAATTGTTCCAAACCTTGATAAACACATTTTGGCTTACATCATTGGCATCGTCATGATCGATAACCAATCGACGGACATGCCAATATATTTTTTCTTGGTATTTGCGCACCAACACATTGAACCCGCGCTCCTTAGTGGACTCGTTCTTAAAAAGGTCTAAAATTTCTTGGTCAGAATATTGGGAGTTTGCCATATTAAATAGTTAAACGGTATGAGAGTTTTCGAGCAAATATAAACAATAGCTATAGTCCTAAAAAAACAAAAAAATAGTATTTTTCTAATTATTTTTTGGGCGTTCCCCTGCGGGTCGGGCTTTACAGGGCTTCGCTTCGCTACGGTGCAAGCACCAGCCTAACGGCTGCCCTTACAATCCCTAACGCGCTTCGCCACTCGACAAAAAACCACAACTTTTTTGTGAACCACCCCCAAATACTATCTTTTTATGCAACAGCACAGCATTATCTTCTCTAATTTGCAATGTTGCGATGCTAAAACGAAAAATACTGATTTATCTTCTTTAATCACCTAAAAAAGACATAAAAAAAAGATTTTTTAACTAAACTTGACCTACAACACTGTGGTTTTTGCTTAATTTTGTGGTAGCCAAACAAAATTACAGACATTCAGTCTGCCTTATTTTGTATAGCTACCACAAAATTTTAGCATTATATAGGCAATTCATAGTTGTTGGTGATGTGGAGCAAATAAACAGATAAACCCATAGCAGTTTACCTAATTATCTTTTCTTTACACCACAATATTAATAATTTTGCCTTTGACAAACACAAACTTTTTGAGGGTTTTACCATCTATGTTTTTCTTCACCGCTTCGTTTTCTAAAGCGGCATTCTGTGCTTGTTCGGCATCAAAATCGGCGGGCAAATCGATAGTACCTCTCAATTTCCCATTGATTTGGATAGGATAATTAATCGTATCTTCGACCATATATTGAGCCTCAAAAACAGGAAAATCGGCTTGGTATACACTTGTATTATTACCCAAACGCTCCCACAATTCTTCGGTGATGAAAGGTGCAAAAGGACTCATCACCCGCACCAAAGTGCTAAGGATAATGCGGTTGTGCGATTTAAGGTCACTCAAATCATTGACGCATTTCATAAAATGGCTGACACAAGTGTTCAAAGAAAAACGCTCTATGTCGTCTGTTACCGCTTTGATGGTGCGGTGCAACACTTTCCATTCTGCGGCAGTGGGTTGTTCGTTGCTTAGGTGGGGCTGTCCCTGTTCGTCGATGGCAAACAACATCCAAAATTTGCGCAAAAAGCGAGCTGTTCCAGCAATATTGTCTGTACTCCAAGGTTTGCTATCCTCAATAGGTCCCAAAAACATTTCGTATAAACGCAAACAATCGGCACCATATTTAGCAACAACATCGTCGGGAGTGACTGCATTATGTTTGGATTTCGACATTTTTTCTATCGCCCAACCACATTTGTAAGTACCATCGGCTTCAAAAATAAACTCGGCATTGTGATAATCTTCACGCCAAGCCTTAAAACCTTCTATATCTAAAATATCGTTTTCGACAAAGCGAATATCGACATATAATTCGGTGGTATCGTATTGATTTTTTAGAGAATGGGAGACAAAAGTATTGGTATTTTTGATGCGATACACAAAACTCGAACGTCCTTGTATCATACCTTGGTTCACCAGCTTTTTAAACGGTTCAAGGGTATTGACTTTGTCCAAATCGTACAAAAATTTGTGCCAAAAACGAGCATACAAGAGGTGTCCTGTGCCATGTTCTGCACCACCAAGATAGAAATCAACGTTTTCCCAGTATTGCAAAGCGCTGGGAGAGCAAAAATCGGTTTCGCAAGTAGTATCCATATAGCGGAGAAAATACCAACTCGAACCTGCCGAGCCGGGCATGGTGTCGGTTTCTAAGGGAAAACCATTTTCGTTCCACGCTTCCAAATTGGCTAAAGGAGACTTGCCATCGGAGCGAGGTTTGTAGTTCTTAACATCGGGCAGCACAATAGGTAAGCTTTTGGATTTGACTGGTACAGGTATGGTGACGTAGTTGCTTTTGCTTCTTTTGTAGATAATAGGTATCGGTTCGCCCCAGTAGCGTTGTCGTCCAAAGCCCATGTCGCGCAATTTGTAGTTAATTTTTCTTTCGCCCAATTCATTGTCTTCGGCATATTCGAGCGCCACTTTAATCGCTTCGGGAACAGGCAATCCGTTCAAAAAAGCAGAATTGAAAAGTACACCCAATTTGTCTTTTTTGGTGGCACCAGGATAGTTGCTTTTGTTGATAATATCAATAACGGGTAGTTTAAAATGTTGTGCAAAAGCATAGTCGCGGTCGTCGTCGGCTGGCACCGCCATGATAGCACCCGTGCCATAACCCGCCAACACATATTCGCTGATGTAGATAGGAATTTTGGTATTATTGAACGGATTTATGGCATACGCGCCAGTGAAGCAACCGCTAACTGTTTTGGCAGCTTGGCGTTCTATTTCGGAGCGCGATTTCACCCAACTGACATACGTATCTATAGCTTCTTTTTGTTCGGGTGTGGTGATTTGGGCTACCAAGTCGTGTTCGGGTGCCAAAACCATGAAAGTCACACCAAATATAGTGTCTATGCGGGTCGTAAAAATTTCAAATTTCTGGTCTGAGTCGGCAATAGGAAACCACAAACTGGCTCCTTCGGAGCGTCCAATCCAATTGCGTTGGGTTTCTTTCATCGAATCGGGCCAATCGATACTATCTAAGTCGCGCAATAGGCGGTCGGCATAGGCGGTGATTCTCAAAAACCACTGTGTCATTTTTCGGCGTTCGACAGGATGTCCGCCGCGTTCCGACAGACCATCTTTCACTTCATCGTTGGCTAATACACAACCCAAAGCAGGACAATACCACACGTCGGCGTGCGAAAGGTATGCCAAACGGTAGTGCATCAACATTTGTTCTTTGGTAGATTTTGGCATTTTTCGCCACCGTATTGCGCTAAATGGTTCATGTGGGGCGCAATTTGCATGAACACCATAACTACCATTACGATTAAATTGTTCTTCCAATTCGCTAATCGGGCGGGCAGTCTGGGTGCGGGTGTCGTACCAATGTTCAAAAAACCATATAAAAATCTGTTGTGTCCAGCGGTAATAATCAGGGTCGCAAGTCATTACTTCGCGTGACCAGTCATAATTAAACCCTAATAAATCCAATTGCTGGCGGTATCTTTCTATATTTTTGTTAGTTGAATCGCTTGGGTGTACGCCTGTTTCGATGGCATATTGTTCGGCGGGCAAACCAAAGGCATCGAAGCCCATGGGATGCAACACATTGTAGCCTTTCATGTTTTTGTAGCGTGCTATAATGTCTGTAGCAATATATCCCAATGGGTGACCAACATGTAAACCCGCTCCCGATGGATAGGGAAACATGTCCAAAATATAGTACTTGGGTTTAGTGGAGTAGTTATTTACCTTATATAATTCGGTTGCCTTCCACCGCTCGCGCCATTTTGTTTCTATGGCAGTAAAATTATATTCCATTTATGGTGTTTTTGGGGTGCAAAGTTACGCTTTTTTTGTGTTTGTTGTATATAGTTGTGTAATTAGTGTAACGGATTAAGACGTAGAAAGATACAAAATTTCGCCACAAAGTTACTTATTATAGTGGCATTTGGTGGTTTGACCCACAAAAACCACAGTTATAGCACCATTTCCTGTCTATTTATTATTGCACAAACGTCACCATTTGTCCAAAAGCTACCTTTGTCCTACATTTTTTTTGTATAAACCTTTACATCTCAAAAATATTGACTACCTTTGCAGCATTTATTAGCCATTATACTGCCCGCTTTTATCTACTTACTTATTAAAATTATTACCATAGACATGAACTTCCAACTAACCGAAGAGCATATCATGATACAACAAGCCGCTCGCGACTTTGCCCAAAACGAATGCAAACCGGGCGTTATCGAGCGCGACGAACACCAAAAACACCCCACAGAATTGCTTCGCCGCATGGGAGAATTAGGTTTTATGGGCATGATGGTCTCGCCCGAATATGGCGGTAGCGGCTTAGACACGATTTCGTATGTTTTGGCAATGGAGGAAATTTCAAAAGTTGATGCCTCTTGTTCTGTTGCCATGTCGGTCAACAATTCTTTGGTGTGCTGGGGTTTGGAGACCTTTGGCTCCGAAGAACAAAAACGCAAATACCTACCTGCTTTGGCAAGTGGCGAAACGATTGGGGCTTTTTGCTTGTCCGAACCTGAAGCTGGCTCCGACGCCACACAACAACGCACCACCGCCGAAGATATGGGAGACTATTACCTCCTCAATGGCACCAAAAACTGGATTACCAACGGCGGACACGCAGGCATTTATTTGGTCATTGCACAAACCTATCCCGAAAAACGCCACAAAGGTATCAATGCTTTTATTGTCGAACGCAATTCGCCGGGCGTTGCGGTGGGTGCCAAAGAAAACAAATTGGGTATTCGTGGCTCCGATACGCACTCTATCATCTTCAACGATGTGAAAGTACCCAAAGAAAACCGCATTGGTGAAGACGGTTTTGGCTTCAAATTTGCGATGAAAACCCTCGATGGCGGACGCATCGGCATCGCTTCCCAAGCTTTGGGCATTGCCTCTGGAGCTTTTGAACTCTCGCTCGCTTATGCCAAACAACGCAAAGCCTTTGGCAAAGAAATTTCGCAACACCAAGCCATTCAGTTCAAATTGGCAGATATGGCAACCGACATCGAAGCCGCACGCCTGCTCTGCCTCAAAGCTGCCTACCTCAAAGACCAACACCTACCCTATGGCACAGCCGCTGCTATGGCAAAGGTGTTCGCCTCCGAAACAGCCATGAAACACACCATCGAAGCCGTTCAAATTCATGGCGGCTATGGTTATGTAAAGGAATACCACGTCGAACGCCTGATGCGAGATGCCAAAATTACACAAATATATGAAGGCACGTCAGAAGTACAACGCATTGTTATAGCACGCAACGTCTTGTCTTAGACAACGTGTCACCACCTTCCACCATTAGGCGATAAGCAAGACCGTTTGTCGCCTAATTATTTTTTTATGCTTATCGTATTACCAAAAAACCAAAAAAGGGCGTACTTTTGCGGCTGAAAAACTGGTTTTGGGTAAATAAGCATACATCAACAGCCATAATACAAAAAACACCCAAAACGCTTACCTTTATAACTATAAATATGACGCTCGAATTTTTAGAAAAAGATGGTAAAGTCTTTAGCCATATTCGCAAAAAATGGTTAGTCAAGAAACCAGAAGAGGTTGTTAGACAGCAATTTGTAGTGCTTTTGGTCAATCATTATGGCTATGCTTTGGAACAAATGCTGGAAGAGGAAAATTTGACAGGAAGGGGTTCTGCACAAGCAAGAGCCGATATTGTCATATACCGTAGTGTCGAAGACATACAAAAAAACAATAATCCGCTTATTGTGGTCGAATGCAAGGCAGAAAGTGTGATTATCACAGAAAGAGATTATCTACAGGGCGAACTGTATGCTCGAATCCATAACGCCCCCTTTTTTGTGACACACAATAGCTTGGAAACCAAATTTTGGCGCGTAAAAAAAGACAAATCACCCGGCTATCGTGAGGAAATTGAAGATATCCCTGCTGTCAATGCCAGCGATAAAGAAATCGAAAACCTATTCGCGAAACTAAAAACTTTTAAACAAGGAGAATTTAGAGAGGTGTTAAAAGCCTGCCATAATATCATTCGCAACAACGAAAAATTAGACCCTACTTTGGCATTTGACGAAATTGCCAAAATTTTGTTCATGAAAGTCTATGCCGAAAGAAACCTGAAAGCACAAAAACATCAAAATATATTCAGCTTAGACTGGGTAGAAACCGCCGAACGGTATAATCCTGATTATTTGCAGGATATGTTTGACAAAACTAAGCGCGAGTTTGGAAAAAGTCAAATATTTAAATCCGATGAAAAGATAATCCTTAGTAACACCAGCATCAAGGCTATTGTTCAACGATTAGAAAAATACAACCTATCCGAAACATCGGTCGACACCAAAGGTATTGCTTTCGAAAACTTTTTAAGCGATACTTTTTTGCGCAGCTCGTTAGGACAATTTTTCACGCCACGTCCTATTGTAGATTTTATGATTGATATGCTACAGCCACAAGAAGGACAAATTGCTTGTGACCCTGCTTGTGGTAGTGGTGGTTTTTTGATTCGTTTTTTCCAAAAAGTACAAGCACAAATTCACGAATCGCTCAACACCGAATACCTGCAAAAAAAATCTGCTATCGAACACCATGCCACATTGAGCGAAACAGAAAAAAATACACAAATATTAGCGCTTTTCGAACAATTAGAAAAAGATAGCGACATCACAAACCCACATTCACGCCTATACCATTTGGCACAACACAGTATTTTTGGTGTTGATGCCAATGACCGAGCAGCACGTACTGCCAAAATGAACATGATTATGCACGGTGACGGACACGGCGGCATTTATCACCACGATGGCTTCGTAAATGTAGGCGAAATATCCGACAACAAATTCGATTGCATATTGACTAATCCACCCTTCGGCATGAAAACCACAGGAGACCTCCTCAAAGCCTTTCAATTGCCCAAAAGCGAAAGTATTACCACACAAGTTTTATTTCTTGAACGTTGTATGAATTTGTTGAAAGAAAAAGGCAAGGTAGGAGTAGTATTACCCAATGGTTTATTCAATAATCCACAAGAAAAATATGTCCGAGAATTTGCAGAAGATAATGGTCGTATTCTTGCTACTGTTTCTTTGCCGAGAGAAACTTTTTTGTCAAGTGGAGCCGACATAAATTGCAGTTTACTATTTTGGCAAAAGTTTAGCGCCGCCGAAAAAGACAATTGGGACAATGTATTGCAAGAACAAAAAAACAATGTTTATGCCGAGCAAACCGAAGAACGTAATAATATAGCCCAAACACTGTCCGCCAAATTAAACCCCAAAGATTTCGAAAATGACGAATCTTTTAAAGTTGCGAACGAAAAGCTAAAACAACAAAAAAAAATAGCTCAAAAACGTCTCAAAGAACTTGAGGTTTTGGTGCAGCAAGAAGGCAGAAGCAGAGCAAAAAAAGCATTTAATTACCCTATTTTTATGTTTGATGTAGATAAAGTAGGCATTAATGCAACAGGAGACCTAATAGCTGATAACGATTTGCCCAAAGTAACCACATTATACAGACAATTTATTGAACAACAAACTGTCTACGATGATAAATTAGCCATCGTACAGTACAGTAATTTGGTGCGTTGGGATGCAAAAAACTACCTCTATGAACTCCAAACCAATTTCCCTTTAGTAAAACTAAAAGACCATATCTATGAACATAACGAGAAAGTAAAATTATTCAACTATCCAGAAGAATATTTTTGTATCTTGGGCGTAACCAATCGCGAAGGTGTTTACTTAAATTTAACTCAAAAAGGAGAAACATTTAACCAAGCCTACAAAAAAGTACGAAAAGAAGAATTGGTATTCAATCCATATCGAGTGAACGTAGGTTCTATTGGGATTATTGATGACGAGTTTGATGGTTACTATATCAGTCCTGCCTATATAGTTTTTGGTGTAAAAGAAACAATACTCAATGATTATGTATACTTGGTATTGTCATCAAATTGGTACAATCGTTTTTTACGAGCTACAACATCAGGTTCCGTGCGCCAAAACTTAACCTTCGATTTGTTGGGTGAATTAGAGATTCCTTTGCCCGATATAGAAGTACAAACCCAGATAGTAGAGCGGTGGTTACAACTCAAGCAACAACAAATTAACTTAAAAAACGAAATACAGCAGTTCAAAAACCATTTTTCTAACCAAATCTTGTTATGAAACTAAGTTATCGTTACTTTTATGTGTCCCATCGTAAAATAAAAATTAGGTTCTATGATTTCGGTTCTTATTGGATTGGAAAATGGAAAGCATTCGAACCAAAGAGTCTAAATGATTACGAAAACTTCGTAGATGTGCGTGCCGCATTTGTTGAAGGTTTTACTGTAGAAGCACAACGTTTAGATATTAATCCTATCACAGGAAAAAGTGCCAAATATGACGACTATTTCTTGTATTTATACTAACCGAAAAAAAGAACACCTTTTTTTGTTGCTGTTGCAGGGCGAGTAAAAATCCGAAAAGTATTTTCAATTCAGTATAATTCAAAAAAATCAATACCTCCCAAATGCTAACCACCATCAATCCCAAGTTGCCCATGCGCAACAAAAACATCACCCGCGACTTTTATGTTCGCCAATTGGGTTTTCATACCCTCACAGGTGCCGACTATGACAACTATCTAATCATCGAAAAAGATAACATTCAAATCCATTTTTTCCTATACGAGAACCTCGACCCTCAAACAAACTACGGACAAGTATATATCCGAACCAACCAAATCGACCAACTATACAAAAACCTACTCAACCAAAAAGTTGCCATACACCCCGCAGGACATTTAGCCGACCGACCATGGCAACAAAGAGAGTTTTCGCTCTTAGACCCCGATAATAACCTACTCACATTTGGACAAAGCCTATAATCAACCCATCATTTTCCCATCACCCACTTTTATCCATCTTCCCCAAAAATACAAAAATTAACATACAAACATGAGTGTTTTAGTCAACAAACATTCGCGCGTTATCGTGCAAGGTTTCACAGGCAACGAAGGTACTTTCCATGCCTCACAAATGATAGAATATGGTACTAAGGTAGTAGGCGGCATCACGCCCGGCAAAGGTGGCACCACCCACTTAGACCGCCCCGTTTTCGACACCGTCCAACAAGCCGTACAACAAACCGGTGCCAACGTCTCTATCATTTTTGTACCCCCTGCTTTTGCTGCCGATGCCATTATGGAAGCAGCCGATGCAGGCATTGGCGTAATCGTCTGCATCACCGAAGGCATTCCTGTCCAAGACATGGTAAAAGCCAAAACTTATGTATTGCGTCACCCCAGTTGTCGCCTTATCGGTCCCAACTGCCCCGGTATCATCACCCCCGGCGAAGCCAAAATCGGCATTATGCCCGGCTTCATTCACCGTCCTGGCACCATCGGCATCGTCTCGCGTTCAGGCACATTGACCTACGAAGCCGTCGACCAAGTCACCAAAGCAGGACTCGGACAATCCACTTGTATCGGTATCGGAGGCGACCCCATCGTTGGCACCACCACCAAAGAAGCCGTACAACTGCTCATGGAAGACCCCGACACCGAAGGCATTATCATGATTGGCGAAATTGGTGGAAGCATGGAAGCTGATGCCGCTTATTGGGTCAAAGAATACGGCACAAAACCCGTCGTCGGTTTCATCGCAGGACAAACAGCTCCCGCAGGACGAACCATGGGACACGCTGGTGCCATCGTAGGAGGCACAGAAGATACCGCCGCCGCCAAAATGGAAATCATGCGCCAATGCGGCATACACGTCGTAGACTCTCCCGCTTTTATTGGCGTGACCATGCTCAACGCATTAAAAAAATAATGAGTGCGGTGTTTGATGTGTGCTTAAACAACCAATAAACACGCCGCATCAGGAGACGCAAAAACAAAAGCAAATTAATTTGGGCGTTCCCCTGCGGGTCGGGCTTTACAGGGCTTCGCTAACGCTACGGTGCAAGCACCTGCCTAACGGCAGCCCTTACAATCCCTAACGCGCTTCGCCATTCGAATCGTTTTGCCTTTTTCCTTTGGTGTGTGCCACACAACACCCAAACGCGTCCCCCCTAACTCCCCACTCATCAACTACTTACCTAAAACATTTCCAAAAAAATGCAATTACTCCAAGGGAAAGTAGCCCTTATTACAGGCGGTTCGCGCGGCATCGGGCAAGCCATCGTCGAAAACATGGCGCAGCAAGGGGCAAACATAGTCTTTACCTATCACAGTTCTGCTGCCAAAGCCGAACAATTGGTACAAGAACTACAACAACAATACCCCAACCAACAATTTATCGCCCTCCAATCCGACGCTGCCAACTTCCAACAAGCCGCCGAATTGGTCGAAACCGTCACCAAAACATGCGGACGCATCGACATTTTGGTCAACAATGCAGGAATCACCCGCGACAACCTATTGCTCCGCCTCACCGAGCAACAGTGGGACGATGTGTTGGACAATAACCTCAAATCCGTTTTTAACCTCACCAAACATTGCCTCAAACAGATGTTGCGCCAAAAAAGTGGCAGTATCATCAACATTACGTCCATCATCGGACTGAAAGGCAACGCAGGACAAGCCAATTATGCCGCCTCCAAAGCAGGTATTGTCGGCTTCACCAAATCCGTGGCACAAGAAATCGGCTCACGCCAAATTCGTTGCAACGCCATTGCTCCCGGTTACATAGAAACCGACATGACCGACGCACTAAGTGCAGAAGTCAAAAGCACTTTTGTCGAAAATATCCCCCTTCGTCGCTTTGGCACAGGCAAAGAAGTAGCAGATGTAGCTGTTTTCTTAGCCTCCGACATGGCGAGTTATGTATCGGGACAAACCATCAGCGTTTGTGGTGGCTTAACCACCTAAACCCTCTCCCCTACTCTATCTAACCCTGAAAAAGCGATTTGCTTTTTCAGGGTTTTTTGCGCGCAAAAGCGCAGCAATTTGATAATGACATTAGGTGGTATTTCAGAAAATGGCAACAATAATAAAACATTCAAATAAACCCTGAAAAGATGAAATGTTGTTATCTCATTGTAAGCGAACAATAACCAATTGTAAGCGAACAATAACCCATTGTAAGCGAACAATGACCCATTGTAAGGGAAT
Organism: Chitinophagales bacterium; assembly: GCA_016787295.1. Taxonomy (GTDB): domain Bacteria; phylum Bacteroidota; class Bacteroidia; order Chitinophagales; family UBA2359; genus JAEUUX01. The sequence goes on along the minus strand of JAEUUX010000179.1, from coordinate 35,004 downwards.
AATGACGCATTGTAAGCGAACAATGACGCATTGTAAGCGAACAATGACGCATTGTAAGCGAACAATAACCCATTGTAAGCGAACAATAACCCATTGTAAGCGAACAATAACCCATTGTAAGCGAACAATAACCAATTGTAAGGGAACAATGACCCATTGTAAGCGAACAATAACCAATTGTAAGCGAACAATAACCCATTGTAAGCGAACAATAACCAATTGTAAGCGAACAATAACCAATTGTAAGCGAACAATAACCAATTGTAAGCGAACAATAACCAATTGTAAGGGAACAATAACCAATTGTAAGCGAACAATAACCAATTGTAAGCGAACAATAATCAATTGTAAGCGAACAATAATCAATTGTAAGCGAACAATAATCAATTGTAAGCGAACAATAACCCATTGAACAAAAAAATTTATCCAATTGCAACCTATTGTCCTTTTATTCCGTCATAGTAATAAATTTCTTCAAGAAAAAACAAACTCACACAATAATACCAAAGTTTTTGCGTTTAATTGCTCAAGACAAGCATTAACAATTAACAATTACCCATAAAGTTTTTGCGTTTAATTGCTCAAAACACCCATTAACAATTAGATAACGACATTAGGTGGTATTGTAAAAAGGATAACGGTAAAAATGCTAAGGTAAATAAACCCCGAAGGGGTGAAATGATGTCATGTTTTGTCGAATAATGTCACCCCGTCGGGGTTTATGTTAATTATTCTGCTATTCTGAAGCTATAAACGTGTCACCCCATCAGGGTTTTTATTATTTTGAGCTGGTAATCTTGTCAGCTAATGCCTTTAATTGCTCAAGACAAGCATTAACCATTAACAATTAACAATTAACAATTAACAATTACCCATAAAGCCTTTGCGTTTAATTGCTCAAAACACCCATTAACAATTAGATAACGACATTAGGTGGTATTGTAAAAAGGATGACGGTAAAAATGCTAAGGTAAATAAACCCCGAAGGGGTGAAATGATGTCATGTTTTGTCGAATAATGTCACCCCGTCGGGGTTTATGTTAATTATTCTGCTATTTTGAAGCTATAAACGTGTCACCCCATCAGGGTTTTTATTATTTTGAGCTGGTAATCTTGTCAACTAAGGACTTTAATTGCTCAAGACAAGCATTAACAATTAACAATTGATAATTACCCATAAAGCCTTTGCGTTTAGTTGCCCAAAACCCCCATTAACCATTAATAATTGACGATTATGAACCGAATTTTGAAATCCTTTGCTCGACAAACCGATGCGAAACTATTAGCAATAGCAGAGAAAATAGATACTTGTATCCCCCATTCTCCCTTGTTCGACAATATTCACCCGACGGTCGATGTGTTTAAAACAAACATCGCCACCTATAAAGAAAAATTAGCCGCAGCAGCCGATAGAGGCAGATTGGCGGTAACTGCCAAAAACGAAGCTCGTAAAGCATTGGTGCATACCCTTGTACTTTGGGCAAGTTGCATCGAAGACCATGCCGACACCAACGAATCGAGTATTTTAGCCACAGGTTTTGAACTGATCAAAAAACCTACACGCGGCATACCTCCCAGCACTCTCGAAAATGTTCGCCTATTAGATAGCAAATTGAGCGGCGAAGCATTGGTGCGATACAAAGGGGTTGCAAATGCTGCCGTCTACGAAGTTCGCTGGCGAAAAGAAGGTGAAGAGCTATGGCAAAGCACCGATTTGGCATTTAGCACGCGCGCACTTTTGCGTGGCATTGAGCGTGGCACGGTGATTTGGGCGCAAGTGCGAGCCATCAATATCAATGGCATCAGCAATTGGAGCGGACTTGCTACAATAATGGTGCGATAGTTAGTAGTGTTCCGTTTTATCTATTTTGTTGGAAAAAATAACGATATTTTTGTTTGAATGGCGAAGCGCGTTAGGGATGCGGAGGGCGAAACCCATCGTGTTTTTAATGATTTTAACCCTTCGGAGGTTCAAAACCTCCGAAGGGTTTGTCTTAAACATCGAGTTTTTGTATAAAATCTTATGCTTTTCCTTGTCCCTCTTCAAGGTTCATTGATAGTCTTTTAGTTTAATCTTATCGTTAACGTTTCTCCATAGCGTAGGGTTTAAACCCGCTCTACTGTTGCGTTTTATCTATTGTGTCGTAAAAAATAACGATATTTTTGTTTGAATGGCGAAGCGCGTTAGGGATGCGGAGGGTGGCGTTAGCCAGTGCGGAGAGCAACGCAGCACCGAAGCAAAGCGAAGCCCGCAGCAGCCCGACCCGCAGGGAAACGCCCAAAAAAACCAATGTGTTATTACCGGACTATTTAAGCAAAATGGAACAGTAGTTATCTTTGTAATGTTCTATCACAAAGAAACCTTATAGCTCACAAAAACCAAAGACATCGGATGTTTTAAAAACGTCCGATGTCTTTGGTTTGTCCAACGCGTGGTGAGAAGATATGATAGCACGAGATAGCATAAGCAGTTCTTCAAGTTAATACTTTGATAGCAACATTATTAAGTGGTATTTCTGAAAATAGCAACGAGGAGAAAGTATTTAAATAAACCCTGAAAGGGTGATAGGTTTATAGCAAAAAAAACGGAACAAAAAAGGCATAAACCCCGACGGGGTGAAATGATGTCATGTTTTGTCGAATAATGTGTCACCCCATCGGGGTTTTTATTATTTTGAGCTGGTAATCTTGTCAGCTAATTGGGTTGTTTGGATAATAACAAATAAGGCCTTGATAAGGTACTTATCAGATTGTCATTATCAAATATTGTTTCGCATTTGTCATTTTTTTAGAACAACACAAGCTAAAACTACTTTTTAATGTCGTTATCAAACTTGTCAGGTGACAGTACTTGTTTGTTTCTCCGTAGGGTTTAAACCCTACCTACGGAGAAACGCTACTCAACAAGATATACTGAATTGAAATTACTTTTCGGATTTGATAATGAATGATGTTACGTACTCGTCTCAAAATGCAACATCAATTAACAGCAATTTACCATTCCTCGAAATACTATTATCGTAAGCATCAAATGGTGATTCTACTTTTTTGCTCACCCAAAAAAGTAGCAAAAAAAGGTGTTCTTTTTCGAGTGGATTCGTCCGGCGTGCTGTGGTCTTTGCTTAATTTTGTGGTAGCAAGCGAAATCGTAGGCATTTTGTCTGTTTTATTGTATTAGCTACCACAAAATGTAGGCAATCGTTGAGGCAGTTTATCGTTTTTTGTCTGTTTAGCTGTGACTTTCATGCCTCAACGACCGACTACAGCACTATTTCGGGTGACGAAAATAGTGTAAGCAGATGTGCGTTTTTTGTGACCGCAATTATTCGACTGTCAACATTTTACAAAATCCGAATACTGTATTCAATTTAGTATAAATCAATGCGTTATTATCGGACTATTTAACGCAAATGGAACAATAGTATGTTTTTTGCACAATAATCACACAAAAACGGATTTTTCACATTTATTTGCTCATCTGCCCAAGAATAGCTACCTTTGCGGCTTTTTACAACGCATATAAACCACAATCCTATCCATGCAAGTTTTTAAATTTGGCGGAGCATCTGTTAAAAATGCTGCTGCTGTTCGCAACGTAGCCCAAATTATCAAGGGTTTTTCGGGTGAAAAATTGGTGGTTATTGTCTCTGCTATGGGCAAAACGACCAATGCTTTGGAAGAAGTTGTCAACGCCCACTATCAAAAAAATACACAACAAGCGCTCGATTTGTTAGCCGCTATCAAAAATAACCATATTAGTATTGTTCAAGAGTTGATGACCGATGCGAACAATGCGGTGTATGAACAACTAAACCAAACTTTTCGGGTGGTAGAAGACCGTTTGCAGCAAGGCGCGACCAGCAATTATGGTTTTGAATACGACCAAATTGTGTCGTTGGGCGAACTGTTAGCCACGCAAATTGTAGCAGCTTATCTAAATACTGTCGACATTGCTTCCCAATGGCTCGATGTTCGCCATTTAGTACATACGGATAATACTTATCGCGAAGGACAAATCCAATGGAAAACCACCGAAAAAGATATACCAACTGCTATTCATGCTGTTTGGGAGAGTGGCAAAATTGCTTTGACACAAGGCTTTTTGGGTGGCACACCCGAAGGTTTTACAACTACTTTGGGACGTGAAGGGTCTGATTATACTGCTGCTGTTTTTGCCAATATTTTGGAATCTCAAGGCATGACGGTTTGGAAAGATGTGCCGGGTATTTTGAATGCAGACCCGCGTTTGGTGGAGAATACGGTTAAAATTCCTGTTTTGTCCTATTACGAAGCCATCGAAATGACCTATTATGGGGCGCATGTTATTCACCCCAAAACCATTAAGCCGCTCCAGAACAAAGGTATTCCTTTGTATGTGCGTTCGTTTGTAAAACCCGATGAGGTGGGTACAGTGGTGCAAACCGAGCTTCCTGCCAACACACAACTGCCGCCTGTGGTGGTCATCAAATCCAATCAGTTGTTGGTATCAGTGTTCAGCAATGATTTTTCGTTTATGGCAGAAGAAAACCTAAGCGATATTTATGAACTATTTGCTGCCCACCGCATCAAAACCAATTTGACACAAAATGCGGCGATTAGTTTTTCGGCATGTATAGACAACACCCCTATGCGCATCGAAGCCTTATTGGAGGCATTGGAGGAAGATTATACGGTCTATAAAAACGAAGGGCTCACGCTTATAACCATTCGTCACTATACGCCCGAAGCCCTCGAACAACATACAGAAGGGCGCGAGATTCTGTTATCACAAAAAAGCCGCCATACCATTCAAATGGTGGTTCGCTAAGATAGAGTGACATAAATTCTAAAATTTTACCCGAAAAAATCTCGCTTAGACGAAATTTTTTCGGGTATTTTGTTTTTGTAGACTATGTATTAGATAATTATCATTTTCGTATTTCGCTGATAATCAGGGAGTTAGGTATTACAACAAAAAAAATGTTTTAATTAAGGATTTGGCACAAAATTCGATTTGGAAAACGCACATTTTATACAGTATATTTGCATGACTAAACCAACGAAATATCATGCAGACACAAGACCCTATCCACAACCAGCGCGTATTAGAAATGGAGCGAAATAAGGTTGCATTGTCAAGAGAAAAAGATGCCTTAAAAGATTTTTTTCAAGAACGCTACAATTTATTAGAAGATGATATTAGCTTTAAGTACTGTTTTTTTCTATTAGATCGTCGCTTTGATGTAATTGGTGTTCGGTCTTATTTTACACAAAAAATAGGAGAATACCTATTGCACGAACAACAAAAAGCAATAGCCGATTATGCCGATTTATTGCGGCAGATAGGGTTTATTGCCGAGCTTATTATTGTTATACAATACTTACACAATCAAATTTTAGACCAAAAATTTGAGGTAAAAACGAATGAACTTATCAATCGAAATTTGTTGGCAAGCAATATTTTGCGGGAACTACTATTTGATTATATTGATGAAAAAATTGCGCCAGAACACCGAACAAACGTTGCCAATACGGTTGCTAAAATTTTGATGTATGTTGATATTGGGCAAATGATGGAATTGAATTATGGACATTATGATTCTTTTCAAGCCGAACAGTCAAGCAAAGTTGCTGCGAATAGCGAAATTAATCAATTCATCGATACCCATTTGGCTCCCATCTTTCCTATTATTAATCAACAATTGCACAACAAATGGGGAGATAAAAAAGATTTTGCGGAGCATTATTTTCGTCGTACTATTCTAACAAATACTTGTTTTTTTGTTTTTATTGCGCAACTTTTATGTAAACTATTCAAAGTAGATGACCAAAGTTTAAGAAATACTGTTGCTTACTTTGGGGTGGGTTATTCCGCTATTTTACAAATCACGAATGATGTAGCAGACATGGTACACACAAAAAAAGGAACCGTCGCCAAAAAACCAAATGACGTTTTTTCAGACCTAAGAAACTGCAATATTACTTTGCCCTTGCTACTACATTTACAGCATCAACCCAAGCGCTTGATTTGGCGTTATTTGAATAATCCACAAAAATGTGCTTATATTATTGAGGATTTTAAAACTGAATTAGCACAAGAATTGCAAGATGGTTTGTCTGTGGAAACCACGATTCAACTTGGTCGTCAGTTTATAGTTTATACACGCAAAATATTACACCCTACCAATCCAGCTACCGCTTTACTAAATGACATGCTAAAAATTGGTGAGTGGAATAAATACTATCGGGAGTGGTACAAGAATAAAAAACAACCTAAAAATCGCAAATTTAAGACCTAAAATTACCTATATGAGAAAGTATCGACATAATCTAGATTATTCTGTATCCCATAAACGTTTTGCGGAAATGGAATGGCTTATGTCTGAACTACAAACAGAAATGTGCAAGCTAAAAAAAATATATTGCGAAAAATACCAATTATTTGAAGCGGAAGATATAGTTAAGCAGTACTTTTTTTTGTTAGTGAAACGCTTGCAAACTCATGGAGTACGGTCTTACCTTATCTATAAAACCGCTCAATATATTGCTAACCAACAACAAAGACAACTAAGTGCAGATGAACAACAAACAGTAAAACAATTAGCATTCATAGCAGAAGCGATTATTACTATACAGTATCTGCACAATCAAATCATAGACAAAAAAGCAAAAGTAACTGATAATGCTGCCATTAGAAAGAATATTATCGCTAGCAATGTATTAAGAGAGCTATTGTTTGATTATATTACCACTATGCAATTCATTGATAAAAATAATAAAAAAAAAATAGAAAAAACTGTAGGAAAAATCTTTTTGTTGGTGGATATGGGACAATCAATGGAACTCAACTATGGGCATTATAGCGCCTTTAAAAAAAATAGTTTTTCTGCAATTACAGACTCCTCAATCAACCACTTATTTGATGACTACTTTGGAGATTTTGAGTTAGTTATGGTTACGTTGCTTTCAAACGTGCCGCAAGAACATCATATTTTTTTGCAGTTATACTTTCGTCGCATTTTTTTAACTAATGTAGCTTTATGTATCTTGCTAACTGAAATAAATTGTACATTGTTAAAGGAAGCAAATTCAAACGTTTCTCGTTTTGCGGTGATATATGGGTTCTTGTTTCAAATCGTGAATGATGTAGCAGATATTATTCCCATAGAAGGCAAAGAGACTATTGGGAAAAATGAAAACGATGTTTTTAGCGACCTTAAAAATCAAAACATAACTTTACCGCTTTTTTGGCATTTATTAAAAGCTCCACGCCGTTTGGTATATCGTTATTTAGAAAATCCTGTAAGGAATCAATATATTGTTGAGTATTTTCAAAAGGAAATACTGCTTGAATTGCGAGACAGTGGAGCTATAGATATTTGCATACAAATTGGGCGGGATTTAGCAAAAATAGCTGGCAACTTACTCAATCCAAATAATCCAGCAACACTTTTTTTAAAAGACTTGTTGACTATAGGTTATTGGAATATTTATTACAAAAAAATTCACAAAAATTATGGAACAAAACAAATTTAATAACAACACTGACATATTAGATTATGTCATTCCTCGTTTTCAGGAATTTGCCGAACTATTTCATGATAGATTGCATGCCCTTATTTTCCATATTGCAGAAACTCAGGGAAGATTTACTATTATTCTAACATTACTCAACAGAAGCAAAGATGCCTATAGGACAAACGAAATCATCAGCATCAATACTGGCACCGAAACGCAAAGACGCATTTTGGAAGGTTTTGGTGATGATTATTCACAAAGAAATGTGGCATTAGATCCCCATTGGGCTCGGCTAAAAGAAATTGTTATTGATAGGGATATGAAAAACATAGAAAGTTTTAAGTATGTAGATGATTTTAATGCAGGTAAATTGTCTTTAAAAAATATTGAAATAGGTAAGTTAGCAGGGTATTTTAAAAATTATCACAACAAAGGAACTTTTGATAATGATGTTCAAGAACACGAATACCATATATTAAGCCCTTATTTTGATACTTCTGCCTCAAGTGAAGATGCCTTTATGTCTATTCCTATAGCAGGTTTTGGTACTTTTGATGGGGTAGCACATATTATTTTTACTAAAGAAGATATGCCTATTTTTGAGAATAAACAGACTGTAAAAACATTGGCAAAATTAATATCTTTAGCTTTTGAAGATGCTTTATTAAGCTGGGGTGTTGATTTAAATGATGTGCAAAATATTGCTAATATGGACATAGCCATTTTAGAGAAAGCAGAACACATTAGAACTAACCCTTTTGCTCAAGACTTAGGATTAACCCGCTATTATACACACACAGGAGTATACCACCAAAAACGAATAGATAGCGCTACTGAATTACCACTTAAATTGTTAGACCAATATCGCCTCCATGCCATTACTACGATTCTTATTGATAGTTTTGCACACAATATCAGTGCGCATAGTTTGACAACTTTGTCGGCATGGTTCAATGAATTGACTGCTTATGCCATAGATACAAATAGCCTTACAGAAGAAGCGATACGCCAAAATCCCATTGTTCAATACTACACTCAAAATTACAAAAGTCTCGATAGCCGCGGTTTGTCGCGCGAACAAGGCAATTTGTACAAATTTTTGTACGAAAAAGCTGCATTTTGGAATGCTATTAGCCGTCAAACTAATTTTGCGGGACAAGTTATGTCGTTGTACGATGTGTTGTGGAAAGATTTCATAGGTAATCCCTTTTATTTGGGAAGCATTGCTTATGCCGAAAAAGTGCGCAAAATTGACATTGGTATTACCTTTTTTAGCGAAGAAAAAAGAAATGAAAGGGAACGCTATTTTAGTACTAAAATTATTGAAAAAGATACCGAAGGCAAAACCTATAACGGTATTTTAGCGAGTATTGACTTGTCGCAAGTCGATTCAAATACTGATGTAGAAAAAAGCCTTTTTGTTCAAAAAGGAGCAGATTTTGAGCGCTTGAGTGCCAAACTCAAAGAATGTCAAGTATTTTTCCCCGGTGGTGTGGTAGGTAAACATGCTTTTTTGACTATATTAGAAAATGAAATCCGCAATATCAAACACCACAAAGATGATACGGATTTAATGGAACGCATTAGAGAAAATGGTTTGCGCCTCAATATCTCTATCCACAAACGCCCTATAAATACTGATATTCCTACATATGGCAATAAAACAGAACTCTATAAAATAGGTGTTTCTTTACAACTTCCTACCAAGATTGAGTATACTACTTTGGAGGAACGTTTGCATAATTTGGAAGGTGATATTATTAATGATGACTATCGCCCTCGTCTTGGCGGTACCCTCCAAGACAAGATTTGTGCAGCCATGTTGCTCAAAGGTAGTTTTACGAAAGTGCAAAATCGAGAAGAGGAGGTTGATAAACGTTATTATCCTTGGGTAAAATCAGCAGTACAACCTGCATATCTTAAGGAAGAAAGTATCCCACGAACGGAAGTGGTAGACCTTGAACTCAGTTTGCGCACTTATAGAGATATCGGAAAAGAATTTCCAACAATTTTTGACGAATTTATTACTCGTGAAACCAATAAAGAAGCATACGAACCTAACAAAGTGTATTATAAAAAGTATATACACTTATGGCTTGGCGAAGAGGTATACTATGTTACAGCTAACGAAAATTTGGAATGGGAAAACATTGCTCGTTTCAAAATAGTGGTCTTATTACCCCAAAGTCACCATCGCTATGATGAACTAAAAAGCATGGGAATTACTCGCATATTGAAAGCAGAAAGCCAATTCGCTTCTACTTCGGAGGCATATTATGCTTGGTTGCAAGTATGGGACAAAGGCAACCGTTGTCAAGTAGTTGATGTGTATGAAGGCTCAGACAATATTGCTCGAATTACATATTACAACAATCAATTGACATTTGCTAACCGCTCGGAAATTAAAGCCGTAGAAGATAATGATGATGCATTTGACCTTTATCTTGAACAACGTAAAAAAGGACTTTTAGAATTGCGCATTGCACACGGAGGCAAAAGTTCTTCGGAGAAAAATATCATCAATTATCGCAGTCATGGAACATTAGTACAGCGTTTCACTAAAAGTATACCTTTAAAAAATGCACATATTGCTGGCATAGACTTGTGTGAGTTATATGAAGTATTGTTCACACGAATAGCTATTTTTGACAATCGCTTACACCAAACACTTTCGTCCAATAAACGCAATACCTACGACAAGGTACTATTGTGTAGCATACAGGCAGAAGAAGAAAGTGCATGGCGAGAACTACAACAAGAAGGTTTCGAAAAATTACATTATTTGGTCGTGCATTTGGCTTTCATTGAGAAAATGAAAGACAACGATGGTCAGTTTTATGGCGAAAAAGGTATTCAACGTTTTATTGAAGAGCAAATTTTGGGTTCAAAAAGTATTGAGAACCTGCAAAACCACTTCACTTTGGTTATCACCACGGGGCGCGGACGAATTGAATGGTGGGACAAATTGGCAGAAAAAGAGCAAAAATGGGTTAATATTTGCACCTTCCGCCCGCTCGAAAGCCTCATGAACGCCATACAAGACGCTAAACTCATTAACGACGACTTAGACCTCAAATATCACCTTGCAAAAGTATTAATGAACTCTTAAAATCCCGCTTAGTATATGCCAAGTAACGAAACAACCAAAATAATTTTGATTAACTGGAAATGGGAAGCTACACAACCCATCAACGCAGAAGTTTATCAAAAACAAACACCCGAAGAGTGGAAAAAACGCATCGCCCAAAATGACCCGACTATATTTCAAACTTATGAAGCCGAAAGCAGTTATCATAAACAAGCTATTGTGGTCGCTTGCTCTATTTTCCAGCCTGCCGAAACTGTTTTGGTGGAAACAATACAGCACCTCTACAACAGCCATGTCCAACCCGAAATATATTTATTTTTGCACAGAGGCAATCACTATGCAGGCGAACATTTAGTAAATATAATGAACGAAGTAGATAAAAAAGTAAGCAAAGTATTTTTGTTTGGTTATGGTTCAAACTATATTTACTATAATAGTCAAAAAAAGGGGTTTTTAGATGAAACAGATAATTTTTTTAGTGGTAGAGGTAAGGATGCCAAACAAAAAATAGTTACTTATGATACAAACACGCAAAAACTAAAAAGTCCTTATTTTGACAATGTGTGGCATCATTATGAACACGAATTTGACCATAAAATTCAAGAATTTGAGCAAGACCTTTTTGATGTTTTAGCGCATTTCGCTATGCCTGATGGTGTGGAACAATATACCAAAGCGGAATTTTTGAAACTATTCAAAGAATACTGCGACCAACAAGGCAAGGAAATGTGTTACCGCATCAAAAGCTTTTGGGGAGCGTATGACGAATTACCCGAAGGCACCAATAGTGCCGCTTATGACGAATATACGCAACTAAAAAAAGAGCGTGAAGCTATTATTGAATTAGAGAAAAAGCGGTTTACTGCCTACCTATTAGATGATTTTTTGGCAAGTGTAAACCACATAGATGAAACAGATGAAACCGACCGTAAAATATCCGAAATGTACTCTAAAGTCCTAAAACCTGCTCTGATAGATATGTTTTCTGCCACAAAGCAAGAAACTGTTGAGGTTGAACAAATCAGAGTCCTGCAAAAAAACTTTGCTGCTTTTAGAAAACTCTTTCAAGAAAACAATCATCACCTTTCTAACCAAACCTCTGCTCCATGAAAAAAATACATTATCTATCACCCAAAAGTATGGGCAACTATCCCAACGAAATCAGACAGTTTCAGGCGCATCTCGAAAACTATTTTCGTTGCACCAAGCAGACTCAAAATTTCGAATTAGTGCTTCTAGGTGAAAATACCAATTTAGCGGAAATAAACTACCTTATTATCCCGCATCCTATTCGTTTTTTTAGGCAAGATAACCAAAAAATACATTATTCGGTTGTTTCGCCTATTTGGCACCGTTATTTATTAAAGCATAGCCCAAAGGTGAAAATACTGTTAGTAGGAGTAACCTACCTTCCTGAAGGTACGCTTAATTACATCAATTTGCTTGACCCACCAAATGACTTTAACACCTTTTTAACCGAAGCCCAATATGTTGCTGATTTTCCTTTTGAAATGTTGGAAGATGGTACTTACAAAGATCCTTGGCGCGAAAAAGTACGTATCTATGGCACAGATGCTATAGATAGAACAAAAATATTCCTAAAAGGACACGAAAGATCCCAAAGTGAAAACAACCTATCTAAACCATTGTCAGATATAAATATGTATTTCAATATCTTATGTTGGCATTTGAAAGAAGGACGCGATTGGCAAACAACAGTTGACCGATTTTTGAATGATAATACCCATCGTATATGGCAGCGCCTCCAAAATCATTGGAAACACCATCAACGCGACTTGGAACTCACTCCTTTTTTTGCGGCTGTTGCTGCCATAGAAGAACAAATGGGCAAGATTCGTGATTTTATGTCTATACCAATACACACACTCAACCGCGAAAAAGTATTAGAACTTCACCCTGACCACTATACACAAACTATCCGAACGATACTTGACGAAGCTATAGCCATTTATATCTACGACAAGGCTTTTTTTAACACTCTAAATCCTATTCTATGTCTGTAAATCACCCTAAACCTTATATACTTCTTGTAGATGACGACAATACATATATACAAAAAATGCAGTGGGCATTTGAACTTGACTTTACGATTACAGTTGTCACCAATACCAACAATATACCCAAAGGAAAAGAATTAGTACAACATCTCATCCAAAAAACAGAAGAACATTTGCGCCAACATACCTACGATGCCATCTGGTTAGACTTGGATTTAGCAGGATTTGGCAACTTCAAAGACGGTTTGCCCAATATTCAACGGTTTCAGGCATTAGCGCCCAATACGCCCATTATTGTTGTTAGTGGAGATGGCGGTACTTCAACAGTAGTTATTGCCATACAAAACGGAGCAGTAGATTATTTATGCAAAGGCGACTATGACTATAGTTATTGGAGAGATTGTTTTAATAGACACATCAACCAAGCACGATTAGAACACAAAGATAAAAAACTGAAAAAGGAGGTAGCCCAAACTACCATCAAACAACAGTTTATAGGAGAAACAGAGTCAATAGTGAAAATAAGAAAACAATTAGAAAAAGTAGGACAATTGGGCAATGTTACTGTTTTATTGTTGGGTGAAACAGGTGTAGGCAAAGAGGTAGCTGCTAAGTATTTACACGAAACAGGTAGTAGAAAAAGCAAACCTTTTGTGGCTATTAACTTATCTGCTATCCCCGAAAAATTAGTCGAAAGTACCTTATTTGGACATAAAAAAGGTTCTTTTACCAATGCAGAAAAAGACCATAAAGGCATTCTGGAAGAAGCAGATGGCGGCATTGTTTTTTTAGACGAAATTGGTGACGCGCCCTACGAAGTGCAGACCAAATTGTTGCGGTTTCTCGAAGACGGAAAAGTGCGCCCGACCGGTGGGCAAGAAAAACAATTAGATGTGCAAGTAATTGCCGCAACCAATGTAGATTTAAAAACGGCTATTATAGAAAAAAAATTTAGGCAAGATCTATATGAAAGGTTAAAAACCTTTACTATAAATATTCCACCACTAAGGGAACGAAAAAATGATTTGGATTTATTGTGCCAATATTTTCAACAAAAACCATTGGTAGAACTTGTCGATGAAGCCAGTTTAGCGCTTTTAAAAAGCTATCATTGGCCCGGAAATGTGCGCGAATTTCGCAACGCACTGAAATCTATGAACATCAAAGCCTTAATCATAGAACAAGAAAAAGCCACTATAGATTGTCTTACAGACGAATTGTTGCAGTTTTTAGAACAACAACAAAAATTACCCACTATTAATCATTATTCTATACACACATCTGCCAATATGGCAGAGAACTCCCCTGTGCAAAATGCCCAAATATTGGCGCAACAACAAGCAACAATAGAATTAAGCACCATAGAACAAGCTTTAATGAATGCCAAGGGAAAAAAAACAAAGGCGGCTCAACAGCTACTAAAAAACACCGACCAACTGCTTTATGCGGTAAAAAAAAACTTTGCTGAACACCCCGATTTGTTTGTGCAATACCCTTATATCTGCGCAGCATATAATCTAAATCTACCCAACTAATAATTCTCTATGATCAACCAACAAAACAAAAGACCTTTTATCTTGCTTGTTGATGATGACCCAAACTACCTTGAGTCGTTCCAAAATACTTTCGAGGCAGATTTCATTATCGAAACACTTCAGCATCCTAATCAAATTCTTTCCAAAATAGAATTAGCAAAATTAGAAAGCAAAGAAATTGAACTAATTTTGTTGGATTTTGATTTTGCGGGAAAACCTGATGGACTTAAGTTTTTAGCAACAGAGGATTATAAGTTTGTTTGCGACCAACAAATTCCTATTGTATTAATTACCATGTTTGCCCCAAATGAACCTATTCCTGACCATTATAGACTTACTCCAAACGATTTGAACAATTATGGACAGATTCTTAAATTGTACAAACAAGAGTATGACTATAATACTTGGCGTATTTTTATCAAAAAACACTTAAAACGAAAAAGGGTCAACCTTTTTATAAATTATGCAGATTTGGACAAATCTTCCTTCGAAAAATACTTTTATCCAACATTGCAAACAATACAAAAACAACTTAAAGACGAAAATATAGACATGAATTTATACCATGAAATTTCTCCCGGGGAGAATATTTCCAAATGGCAACAACTCTATAATCAGTCTGACATTATATTGCATTGGCTGACACGTCATTTATTGGCAAGTGACGAATATGTTGAGCTTTTTAGTAACAATAAAACCAACATACCAATTTTAGCAAGACCTTGTTTATGGAAAAGTAGTAAATTACGCGACCTAAAAGCTTTGCCCGATCATGATAAATACTTATTTAATGTTAATGGTAGCGATAAACCTGATGACCAACTATGCTTAGAAGTAGCAGAAGGTATTAAACGAGTCATTAAAGATTTCTTAAATCCCCCCGCGCCTCCCCAAAAATAAAAAAGGGCAGGCGCGGGTTTTTCAATTCCTTCCCACTTCCATCAACTCCACCACCTGCCGCGCTGCCGCTACATCATGCACCCGCAATATATTGGCACCTTGCTGTATGGCGAGCGTATGTAACACAGTTGTCCCATTCAGGGCTTCGTCGGGTGAAATTTGCAGGGTTCGCCACACCATGCCCTTGCGCGACACACCCACCAACAAAGGCAAACCCAAAGCCGCAAAACTATCTAAATGATGCAACAAAGTGAAATTTTGCTCCGTCGTTTTGCCGAAACCAAAGCCAAGGTCAAGCACAATGTCGATGATGCCAAGTTGACGAAGGTGTTGTATTTTTTGCGCTAAAAACTGAAATACTGTGGTGACTACACCTTGTGGATAATCGGTTTTTTGCTGCATTCGGGCAGGAATGTCAGTGGTGTGCATCAAGATGTAAGGCACGCGCAATTGCGCTACCATTGGCAGCATATTAGGGTCGAATTGTCCCGCCGAAATATCGTTGATAATACCCGCACCTGCTTCTACAGCAACTTTTGCTGTACTACCATAAATGGTATCTACCGAAATAAATATGGCTTCTCCAAAATGTTGAGCAATTGCCGATATAATAGGCATTATGCGAGTCTGCTCTTCATCGGGGCTGATGAGAGCCGCTCCCGGACGCGTCGACATACCTCCAACATCAACTATCGAAGCGCCTTCTTGTATCATTTTTTCGACTATATGCAAGGCTTCAAGCACTGTTTGTTGACGGCTTTGAGTATAAAAAGAGTCTGGCGTGGCGTTGAGAATTCCCATAATTTGGGGACGATTCAATGCTAATAAACGCCCCTCAATGTTCAATATTTTTGACATATTACAATAGCAAAATAGGCAAACTTGGGCTGTAAATCTGCCAATAAAGCAACTTTTGAGTTAATTTTTCGTATAATTATTACTACTTTCGTACAAGATAGTAGACAGCATTGTTAGATGTTCTTTTTGCATAGGCAGAAACCATCTGTGTAAAATGACAAAATAGTCCATTTAGGTCATATCTTCGTAAAATTTTGCACTATGAATGTGCAAACTTAACTTTGGCACTATTTTTTCTGTATACTTGTAGTCTTTTTACTGCCACAAATCAGAATACAACATTTTTATTTTCTAATTGGTTTTCTTTTTTGGCACTAACTAATTCTATTACCCCAGTATTTTCTTTAATCCTTTAATTTTTATGAAGCCCGATGAAAAAATTATTGATATCTATTCTATGCCTATTGGGTTCTCAATTACATAGTTTTGCGCAAACCAATTTGGTAAATATGAACTATGAAGTCAAAAATCTGCCTTTTAATACCAAAGAAGCAGCTTTTTCGCCTACGCTTGTAGGAAACAAATTGTATTTTTGTCATAGTAATAAACAATTTTCGTTGGGTGAAAAACCCGCCGAAATGCCCAATACTAATTTATACGTGGTGAGTGTCCTTGGTTCAAAATATAGCAAACCTCAAAAGGTAAAAAGCGAAATCAATAGCAGTTTACCCGAAAATGCAACGGTTATACGAGGAAAAAAAATGATACTTACCCGTTCGCGTCAAGCCAATCACAAACAAGAACCTGTTTGGGCTTTATATGAATCGCAATATCAATACAGCAAGTGGAGTCGCCCATTGTTGGTTTTTAATAAACCTATTCATAATATTGCTTATCCTGCCTTGTCACCCGATGGGCAAGTACTTTACTTTGCCGCTGACCTAAATGGCGGATACGGAGGTATGGACTTATATATGTCTCAAAGGATCGGTGAAGCATGGAGCAAACCTATTAATTTGGGAGATAAAATCAATACGCCCAAAAACGAAATTTATCCTACTATGTCTGCTGATGGCACGCTATTTTTTGCTTCTAATAGCGCCTTAAGTTTGGGTGGATATGACATATACTACAGTCGGTTGATCAATGGACAGTGGGACATAGCCAATCGCCTTCCAGAACCTATCAACTCCAAAGCCGATGATTTCTCGTTGGTGATGGCTTCTGCCACAACGGGTTATTTTAGTAGCAACCGTATATCAGAAAATAGCAAAAAAAATACGCCTAATTATGATATCTATGGTTTTTCGATGAACGAAATTCAGCACGACACACCTGATACCGAGCCAGCCATTAGTCGCACCGAATCAGGGAACAATGCCCTTTTTGTTAAGAGTTTTGACTACAGCTTATTGCAAAAAGACAATAAAATTAATGCTGCGTTGGGATTGCATCCTATCCGTTTTGCACCTCAAGATTCCCGTATTTTGCCACAAACGCAAATGGATTTGGATAAGGTAGTTTATTTCATGCAACAAAATCCAAATATCATTTTGAAGGTTGATGCACATACCGAAACAAGAGGCGACGCTGATGCCAATTTACAGCTAAGTACACGTCGTGCCAATGCCATTAAAAACTATTTTCAAACCAAACTCATCCCTACTGAAAGAATTGTAGCATACGGGTCGGGCGAGAAATTTCCTATCAATTACTGCAAAGAAGGCATTAATTGTCCACCTGAAAAACATGACGAAAATAATCGTGTAGATTTTGCTATTGTTTCGGGTAGTATTGCACCACAAATTTTTGCATGGGAAACAGGCAGAAGCAACAATACAGCTCGTAGCATAAATAACAATGACAACGAACAACCACCTATTCGACAAGTTGTCTTGCGCGAGGAAGACATGGTTGCCGATGCCAATCATCCTATATATAAGGTGGCGTTGGGTCCTTTTGTGACTTTGGACAACCGTTTGTTTTTTGACCACAACTTATCGCCCAATAATGTTAAAATAGAAACGACACCCAAAGGCAAAGTGATTATTGTGGGCAAATACCAAACAGCTCAAGAAGCTAACCAAAGACGCGCCGAATTAGACCGCTTATCGGGTCACAAGGCGGCAACAGTCCTAATAGAGACGGTTTCGCCTCCTTTGAGCAAATCAAAAACACAGAGACGCGATGGCTACGAAGTGTTGATTGGTCCTTTTAAACATGTAGACACAGAAACTTTTCACAAACTTGCAGCTATTAATAGCCGTGCTAGAATACAATATATGCCTGAAAAAGGCTCTATGATTGTTTTTAGCAATTTTAATTCTGCTGAAGAAGCCAATCAATGCAAACATTCTTTGTGGAATGTTTTACCTCGCAAGACAGAAGCTATTATTATGACTATCGATGGCAAAATACTATCGAGCGAGAAAAAGAAATAAAGTATAATTTTTCATCATAACAGAAAATCGGCTGTTCTTTTGAGTAAGAATAGCCGATTTCTTTTGTCTAAAATAGAAATACAATGTTTTTATGTGGCTGCACAAACTATCAATTTGATAATTATTTTAAATAAAATAGTATTTATAAATGCCAGAAAATCAGCTATTTATAAATAAAAAATACAATAAAATAATTTTGGCAACTTCGAGTTGATTATTTCACGCACAAAATATCACCATTGTTCGAGCGGCGAAGCGCGTTAGGGATGCGGAGGGTGGCGTTAGCCAGTGCGGAGAGCAACGCAGCACCAAGCGAAGCGAAGCCCATAGCAGCCCGACCCGTAGGGAAACGCCCAAAGTATAAATAAATATGACTTTGTTTTTCTAACAAAAGCGGATTATATATCTGGGAATATACATAAAATTAGCTGAAAGCGAAACATTTGCTTTCAGCTAATTTTTTTGGATTAACCTATGAGTTCGGGTTCTTTTTTGGAGACGGTGATGGTGTTTTCCTCGCTAAGGTCGACAAGGAGGGTGTCTCCTATGGCAAATTTACCTGAAAGGAGTTCTTCGGCTAAGGCATCTTCAACGTGTTTTTGGATAGCTCGTTGCAGTGGTCTTGCCCCAAATTGTGGGTCATAGCCTTTTTCGGCAACAAATTCTTTGGCGCGTTGTGTTAGTTCGATGATATAGCCTGCTGCCTGCATACGCTGGTATAAACCTTTGAGTTCGAGGTCGACGATTTGTAGGATTTCTTTTTTCTCCAATGGATTGAAAATCATTACGTCGTCTATTCGGTTCAAAAATTCGGGTGCAAAAGTGCGTTTAAGGGCTTTGCTAATCACGCCTTTCATGGTTTCATCTTCGTTGTCTTTTCGGGCGGCGGTACTAAATCCTACGCCTGAACCAAAGTCTTTGAGTTGGCGAACACCAATGTTGGAGGTCATGATGATGAGGGTGTTTTTGAAATCCACTCTGCGTCCGAGTCCATCGGTCAATATGCCGTCGTCCAATACTTGCAATAAGATATTGTATACGTCGGGGTGTGCTTTTTCTATTTCGTCGAGCAAAACAACAGAATAGGGTTTGCGGCGCACTTTTTCGGTGAGTTGTCCGCCTTCTTCATAGCCAACGTATCCGGGAGGCGCTCCGATGAGGCGCGATACGGAGAATTTTTCCATGTATTCGCTCATGTCGACTCGGATGAGGGCATCTTCGGAGTCGAACATATAGCGGGCGAGGGCTTTTGCCAATTCGGTTTTGCCTACACCTGTTGGTCCCAAGAAGATGAATGTGCCAATTGGTTTTTTGGGGTCTTTCAAGCCCACGCGGTTGCGGCGAATGGCTTTGACCACTTGTTTAATGGCTTCGTTTTGTCCGATAATGACTTTGGCGAGGTCGGCTTCCATAGTGATAAGGCGATGACTTTCGCTTTGTGCCACACGTTTAACAGGGATACCGGTCATCATGGCTACTACTTCGGCAATGTCGTCTTCGGCTACGGGATAGCGGCGGGTTTTGGAGTCTTCTTCCCAGCGTTTTTTGGCGTGGTCGAGGTCTTCACCCAGCCTTTTTTCGCGGTCGCGCAAACGAGCTGCTTCTTCATAACGTTGGTTTTTGACTACCCTGTTTTTTTCTGCCTTAACTTCTTCAATAAGTTTTTCGAGTTCGACAATTTCTTTGGGAACTTGTATGTTTTTGAGGTGTACGCGTGCGCCCACTTCGTCCAGGACATCAATGGCTTTGTCGGGCAAAAATCGGTCGGTCACATAACGGTTGCTCAACAACACACAGGCTTTTATGGCATCGTCGGCATAGCTAACATTGTGGTAGTCTTCATATTTTTCTTTGATGTTGTTCAAGATGGTGATAGACTCTTCCACAGATGGTGGGTCAACCAATACTTTTTGGAAACGGCGTTCCAAAGCTCCGTCTTTTTCGATATATTGGCGGTATTCGTCTAAGGTGGAAGCACCAATACATTGCAATTCGCCGCGTGCCAAAGCGGGCTTGAAGATATTGGAGGCATCGAGAGAGCCTGTTGCTCCACCTGCTCCCACGATGGTATGAATTTCGTCGATGAACAAAATCACGTCGCGATTTTTCTCGAGTTCGTTCATTATTGCTTTCATACGTTCTTCAAACTGTCCGCGATACTTTGTACCTGCTACTAAGGCAGCCAAGTCGAGCATCACAATGCGTTTGTCAAACAACACGCGCGAAACTTTGCGTTGTATGATTCGCAAAGCAAGTCCTTCGACAATGGCTGTTTTGCCCACGCCGGGTTCGCCTATAAGAATGGGATTATTTTTTTTGCGACGGCTCAAGATTTGAGACACGCGCTCTATTTCGTTTTCGCGTCCCACGATGGGGTCAAGGCGACCTTCTTCGGCAAGGCGGGTAATGTCGCGTCCAAAGTTGTCTAACACGGGTGTGCGCGATTTCACATTGGACGGCTTTCGGGTTTGTTGGTAGGAGCTATTTTCGTCATCGTCATAGCCTTCACTACCAGAATAGTCTCCTTCGGGACCATTTTGCACATTGGGGCGGGCGGTGCCGCCACTCGATATATGCTCTAATTCGGATTTGAAATTTTCGTAATACACTTGAAATTTACTTAGTGTTTCTGTGGCTAAATTATCTTTGTTTTTGAGTATAGACAACATGAGGTGTTCTGTTCCGATGACATCGCTCTTGAAGGCTTTGGCTTCTAAGACGGTTATTTTAAGCACCTTTTCAGCCGAGCGTGTAAGGGGCATAGTAGTGGCATTGGAAACAGGGCTCAAAGCAGGACGGTAGAGGGCTTCTTCGATGATTCGGCGCACCACTACAGTATCTACATTAAGCGTTTGTAATATTTTGATAACAATGTTATCAGATTCGCGCAACAAGCCCAATAACAAATGTTCGATGGTCATTTGGCTATTGTTGAGCCGTAATGCTTCTTCGCGGCTATTGGAAATAACCTCGCGAACTTTGGGTGAGAATCTACCTTCCATACTTGTAAAGAGATGTTTTGGTTGATGAAATGTTTGTTCATTGTTGCTTGGTTGAATGGTCAAGCAATGATAAGAAAATAAATTAGCAGTTTAGGGTTATGTTTTGGCTATGGGGGTAATATGAAGGCAAATATACGGCTTTTTTTTGGAAAAAACAATGCAAATTTGTATCCAATGTGTAAAAAAAGCGTTAAATAATGTTTTTGTCTGTTTTTTTGCTATTTTGTCAGTTATTTAACAAAAATTAACCGACACTATGACAGTTAGGGTAGCTATTTGATTGTGGTGGTTATTATTTCCCAAACCTCAAATTCTGGCAAGGAGTTTGAGGTTATTGTTATAAATACAACAAAATTCGAGCCATATAACAAGTTGTAATGAAACAAAATAAGCATTTTTTTTTAAAAAAAAGAGCAAAAATTTTGAAAATAACACAAAAATAGCTTAACTTTGTTGCCAGAAACCAAGAACCCTTAATTTTTCCCGTTATTACAAACAAATTTAATGGAATATGTTATCCTATCTTTTTCCTATTCTGCTCATCATGGGCTGGGGTAGCACTAAGTATTTAGTGGCATTAGGACTTATTTTTTATTATGACTACAATTTTGGAGAATCGTTAATACTAGCAATTACCAGTAGCATGATGGGCGTGGTATTTTTTAGCTATACGCGCGATGCTTTAAAAATGTTGTGGTATCGTTTATTTCAACCACCACAAACAGTAAAAGTGCATTTCAATTGGCGAACGCGCTTTATTGTTAAGGTGCGCCGACGGTTTGGGTTGGCAGGTATTGCCCTCATAACACCCATCTTGTTGAGCATTCCTGTTGGCAGCATGATGGCAATGGGTTTGTATAACAATAAACGAAAAGTGTTTAGCTATATGTTTGCGTCCATAACATTCTGGAGTGTGTTGTTCATTGGCACCTACCATGCCTTGGGCATAGACATTACAGCTTCTATTCAGCAACTATTCCACTAAACTATATTCAAATAAAATACACGTCTGCCTTATCATAGCGGGCGTGTGTTTTTTAGCGCTATATTCACAAAACATTTGGGCTTTGATGTGTGTTTATGTAATAGACAAAAAAGTGCAAATTTTTTTCACAATTTAGATTACTTTTTGACATTTTTTGCGTCTAAAACACATAATTGTTTAATTCTTTAAAACTATTTAACAAAAAATGGTAATGTCACCGATTTATTTGCTCATTATGGGTTTCATGCTTTTGGGTCAATTAGCAGGAACCATGTTGCGTCGCCGTTTTCAGGAGTATTCGCAAATCCCCATTGGCTTGACGGGACGCGAAGTGGCAGAAAAAATGTTGCGCGACAACAATATTAATGATGTGCGTGTAATTCATGTGGCGGGTCAACTCACCGACCACTACAACCCGCAAGACAAAACAGTTAATCTAAGCGAAGTGGTGTACAACTCCAATAGTGTTGCCGCCGCTGCCGTTGCTGCTCATGAATGTGGTCATGCAGTACAACATGCTAATGCTTATCCTTTCCTGCAATTTCGTTCGGCATTGGTGCCTGTGGTACAAATCAGTACCAATTTGTCACAAATTTTGTTGAGCATTGGTGTTATGGTCTTGGTGTTCAGCGGTTATAAAATTGTATTACTCTTGGGTGTTATCCTATTTGCTGCTGGCACATTGTTTTCATTTATGACCCTACCTGTCGAGTTTGATGCAAGTGCGCGGGCTTTGCGTTGGTTAGAAAGCAAAAACATATTGGGAGCAAATCAAGATAAAGCGTTTACAGCGCTCAAATGGGCTGCCTCTACTTATGTTGTTGCTGCGCTAAGTTCGTTGGCATCGTTGCTCTACTATGCTTCTATGTTGTTCCGCAACAGAGAACGTTAATCTTCAATTTGGAACAAAGATTTTAATAGTTTAAAAAAAGCAACACTTCGTGCCTATTGGTGCGAAGTGTTTGTTTTTTTTATATGATGAGGCTTACCTATTTAGAGGTTCTCATTGCTTTCACTTTGGTGACAGTTGGGTCGTTGAGCAGGTCTTCATAGGCTTTTGTTTCGCGCCCAAAAATCGCGATTTTCCCTTCTGCGTTGGCATGTACGCCAAAACCATATCGCTTGGTCAAGGGTGATGCTCTAAAACACGCCTGTCCTTTTGAGAAAAATTGTTCTTTTGCTGCTGGATATTCTGCCATCGTCAAATCGTTTCTATCAGCATATACCTGAAAAAAAACATCGTCGGAGGTGAATCGATATGGATTTTGGGCTATCATGTCATATTGCATTTCGGCAATAGTTTTTTTGTTACCTTTCGCAGAGGGGATTTCAGCCACTTCCATCGGGCAGTCTTCTGCCACTTCGATAAAGGTATTGATATAGTTGGTCGTATGGGTTTTCATATTGTTGGTTTGTAAAAAATGGATTAAGTAGTTGGTATATGTAACAAGCACTTATTTTTATCGTTCAACACAGTTTTGTTCGACAAAAATAAGTGCTTTTTGAAGGCTGGCAAAAGCGCTTTATAGGTGCATTTTAGCTTTTTTCGCTAATAGTATTTCTTCGCTTTCACGATGGTCTGGGTCGGGTACGCAACAGTCTACAGGACAGACCGCAGCGCATTGGGGTTCTTCGTGGAAGCCCATGCACTCTGTACATTTTTCAGGCGTGATGTAGTAATAATCTTCTTGGATAGGTTGAAATTTGGTCTTAACATCAACTACATTACCATCTAAAGTAGCAACAGAACCTTTGACAGTAGTACCATCGGCAAAGCACCATTCTACGCCACCTTCATAAATAGCATTATTTGGACATTCGGGTTCGCACGCTCCGCAATTGATGCAGTCGTCGACAATCATAATAGCCATATAGAAAATTTTTGTTAAAAAAATGTTGTATAATAAATCGAAATGACAAACTTGGTGCAAAGTTAAGACTTTCTGCACAAATAGCCATATCTTTGCAGGGCAAAAATGATTTATTACCCAATTTTTTTAACTTTTGACAAATGCAATTAGATCAACGCATCGACATTTTAGTCGAATTAGGCAAAGTATTACTTGCCAATAACGAACATTTGCAATATGCACAACAACAAGCACAAAGAGAAAATCCTTGGTTTACGCCCGAAAATATGCAAGCCATGTTGCACGCTATAGCCAATAATTACCTACAGGCAGCAGCCTTGCAGCGATTTGTGGGCAACTATTCTGCTTTGCAACAGCCTCTTGCTGCCTCCGATGTCCGAACCGTTGGCATTGTCATGGCAGGCAATATTCCGTTGGTGGGTTTCCATGATTTGTTGTGTGTGTTTTTGAGCGGGCATCGTTCCCAAATCAAATACTCCTCCAAAGACAAAGCCCTCATGACTTTTGTGGTGCAAAGTTTGTACCAATTGTGTGACGAATGCAAAAGCAGTATCACATCGGTCGAGGTTTTGCGACAGTTTGATGCAGTTATTGCCACAGGCAGCGACAATACAAATCGTTATTTTGAGCAGTATTTTCAGCCTTATCCACACCTCTTGCGTGGACATCGAACCTCTGTTGCAGTGTTGGACGGCAGTGAAAGTCCCGCACAATTAGCCAATTTGAGCAACGATATGTTAAGTTATTTCGGCTTGGGGTGTCGCAATGTTACCCAACTTTTTGTACCCAAAGGCTACGATTTCGCACCGCTGCTACAGCAAATTGATGAGCAAAAAATGGTGATACAACACCACAAATACAAAAACAACTATGACCATTATCGCGCCATTTTTCTGCTTGACCGCACCCCACATTGGGAGAGTGATTGCGTTTTGCTCACCGAAGCCAAAGACCGTTGGGCAGCACCTGTGGCTGTAGTATACTATAGGTATTATGACAGCATAACAGAAATAGAACAATTGTTGGGCGAACATCACCAACAAATACAATGTGTTGTTGGCAACCCGCAAGGCTCAAGCCAATATGTGGAGTTTGGCAAAAGCCAGCAACCACAATTGCACGACTATGCCGACGGAATAGATACTATGCAATGGTTGTTGGCTTTGTCCGAAATACGTGCAACAGCAACAAAAGGGTAAGCCAATTGTATTAGTGTTCCATTTGGGTTAAAAGTTCGATAATAAGGCATTGATTCTTTTGGGCGTTTCCCTGCGGGTCGGGCTGCTGCGGGCTTCGCTTCGCTTGGTGCTGCGTTGCTCTCCGCACTGGCTAACGCCACCCTCCGCATCCCTAACGCGCTTCGCCATTCGAACAAAAATATCGTTATTTTTTTAGCCATGGAATCTGATTGCTGGTGCAACGCCATAGCCCATACACCCATACCACAAAAACAGCTTTTTCCGACAAAATAGAACATTAGTTTGGAATAACGGTCATTTGCCGCAACATAATTTGATTTCCAAAAATAATGCAGTATCTTTGTGACGATAAAACACATCAAAGTTTTATTTAAATCCATATATCACCCCAAATGCTTAGATTATGTCTCCCTCTCCTCACTTTTTGCCTTCCTTTGTTTTGTTCGATGAGTTTGTAGAACGTTTGCGCGAACAAGGTTTTGTGATTGGCGTTGATACACATTTGCGTTTGCGTCGATTACTCAACGAATTACCGCCTCATACGTCTCAAAAGGAATTGAAGTATTTGCTTTGTCCTTTGTTTGCCCACACTCCCGAACAACAAGAGTTGTTTTATGAACAATATAATGCTTATTTTGAGCAATATAGAACTGATGAACTGCCTGCGAAAAGTGTGGTAGCAGAAGATAAGTTTGCCCATATAGTAAGCACCTCTCGCCATATTCCCGAAGCACCTAAAAAGTCCAATTATGTGTGGGCTATTTTGGTGCTATTTGTATTGTTGATGGGTATATGTGGTTGGTATTTACAGCGTTCTTGGCAGTTAGACATACCCAAAGAAGTAAAGCAACAACAAGAGCAACAATTGCCTATACAGCAACCTTCAGACAATATACCACCTAAAGTCGTAGAAGAACAACCTTCACAACAAGTTGTTATCGATAATAAGCAAACTCCCGAAATACCTCCCAACAACCATCTGCTACCTACCTATCCTTCAGAAATCACATTATCTATTGACGATTTGTGGGTCACTAATTGGTCGGTTTATTTCAATTATATTTGTTTGGGATTGGTGTTACTGTTGCCTATTTTGTTGTTGGCATATCGTTATTACCGATACCAAAAAGATGCTTTTTTGTCTTTACAGCAAATTGCTATGAGCGAAGAAGGGGATTCTTATTTTCAATTATCATTCCCGAAACAAAAATATCGTTTATTTCAGACTGCAAACTTCAAGACCATTACACAACGTTTGCACCAGCGAGAATGGGCAGTAGGAAAAGATTTGCATATAGACCAAAGCATTAGTGCTACAATAGAAGCAGGTGGTCGGTTGCAGTTGTCCTATCAACAGCGCAGTCGCCCAGTCGAGTATCTAATCCTGTTACCCAACCAACCACAAGGAGCGCACAATGTTCGTTGGCTGCACGAATTAGTAGAATCTTTAGAACAAAGCGATTTATATTGTGTGGTATATTACTATGACCAAGATATTTTGCGCGTTTATCAACAAGCCAATAAGCAAGAAAACTTGACCACACTGCACGGCCGTTATCCTGGTCATCGTCTACTTATTTTTGGAACAGCTACTTTGTTTTTTGACACCAATGCTTTGCCCAACAAGGCGCTGTACGAAGTAAATTTGTGGCAATATCATGCTTTATTGAGTAACACGCCTATTGTGGAGTGGGGCAAATTGGAGTTGCAAGTAGCAGAGCAAATGCCATTATTGCCTGCTTCTTTGGCAGCTATTGGCTGGATATCGGAGCGCTTTGAGCAGCAACAACAAACACCGCCTATCACCGTATCGCATTTGCAACAAAGTTATGAACATCTGCCTGCAACAAACGTCCTTTCTCAAAAAATAAGCCATTGGATAAACCGAGTGCAGCAAATTGACAGTAATGATAGTGCAATGGTGCAATTATTGGTCAATGAATTAGAATTGACTTTGCCCCCCGAATGTTTTACGTACTTGTGCGCCTGCGCCATATATACCGAAGTGCAATGGGATTTGACATTGGCTTTGGGTAATGTATTGGAACAAACACATACCAACCGAACATACTTGAGCGCAGAAAATCTGTATATATTAAGCCAATTTACTTGGTTCAGACAAGGTTATATTCCTGATTTGATTCGTGAAGAGTTGATTCTGCGATTAGATGAACCGAGTTCGTCGGCAATTTTGGCATATCTTATCGATTTATTAACACAATTGCATCATCAAAAACAACTCAATACAGATTCTATTCGCAACGACTATCGCGCCAAATTGTTGGTTTTACAACATAGAGCTGCTAAGGAATCACACGAAAAACGCTTATTGGCTTCTGAAATACAACAATTGGCAGAAAATAGCGCTGCCATTGGTGCTTCATCTGCATTGCAACATAGTCCTGCTTTTCGTAGCATGACCATACACCTACCTGAAATGTTAAGAAGCTCTTTTTTTGGCAATAGAGCATACGTTTGGCGAAAAGAATTTGCTTGGGTGACAACTTTATTGGCGGTTTTTTTGTTGGCATCGGGCGTTTGGTGGGTCAATAAACAGCCTCTTGCCTATTATAATGGTAAGTATTATGCTTTGTATACCCAACAAGACTCGGCACGTTTTTTTGTACATGCTGCCCAAAGCTACAAAATTGGCGATTTTTTATCTTATATAATACTGCCAAATGGCGAGGAAATTAAGCTCTTTTTGCCCGAAAAAAACAAAGATTTCCGAACAAAAACATACATAGATTACAAAAAACACTGTTATGACCAAGCGCTAAAAGCTTTGCCAAACTATGAACCCGTTTTATTTAATAAGACTTTGCTTTCCTTAGATTTTGAACAAAACAATATCGCCGATTTAACAGCACTCACCCAAATCACAACAGATAGTTTATTAACCAAAGCCAATATAATCAAATTTTCTTGGTATTGTAATACGGGACAATGGGAAGAAGCCGAAAAATTATTAGCTTACATCTATCCTGCGTCGAACATGCAGCAAGAATATTTGAAATTCATTCTCGAATATCACAAAGGTAACTTGTCACTTGCATTAGGGCATTTGCGAACATGGTTGCAAGCTAATCCACATCGCTTGTTGCCCAACCAAGATGAAGTTTTGACTACACTAAACGCCCAAAGCGACATGTTGCCACCATCAGCTCGTAAGGAACTCTTGGACGTTATTGAACTAATTAAATCAGACAAGATACGACAAATTTTGTCAACAATGGTGTTTGTTCGTACCACAGAAAAAACCAAACCGCCAAAATTTAGTTTCAGCGGTATGCATATTTCGCCTTTGTCTACAAATGATATGGGTGGTTTTGAGATGGGGTGTTCAGGAAATTCGTATATGAATTGCAACACAGACGAATTTCCGCGTCATTATGTTCATCTAAGCGCGTTTGAAATAGGACGTTATGAGGTGACACAAGAACAATGGCAAGCTGTCATGGGTAGTTTGCCTTCGAAGTTGACCTTGAAATGCGAAACTTGTCCCATCACCTCAGTTTCGTGGAATGATGTGCAGGATTTTATACAACATTTAAACACATTGACCAACACACAATTTAGATTGCCCACCGAAGCCGAGTGGGAATATGCTGCAAGTTATGGGAGTGGAAATTCGGTATTTCCCTCTGCCCCCAATGCCCAACTTCCTGATATTGCTTGGTATGTTGACAATGCTGATAGCCGTCCGCAAAAGGTAGGCAAAAAAAATCCCAATAATTTACAGTTGTATGATATGGCAGGCAATGCCTCTGAGTGGTGCGCCGATTGGTATAGTGCTACCTATTACAAAGATATGACCGATTTCCAGAACCCCAAAGGCGCTATGACAGGACAATATAAGGTAAAAAAAGGCGGTTCATGGGCTAATCGAGCAGGAACCTGCCGTTATTCAAGCCGCGATTATACCGCTCCAGATGAACAAAACGCATTCACAGGTTTCCGTTTGGCACGATAATACATTATACTATAGTGTTTTCGCCCGCTAATGAAATTTTTCATTAGCGGGCGATGCGCGTTTACCGGTTTATGTTTGCTATAATGTTATTTTATTGGAAGTGTTGCAACCAATTTTTCGGTCAATGAAAAACAACAAAACTCGAAATTTTCTCGACACAACAAACAAAACTCGCAAATTATTTACCAAAAATCAGAAAAAAAAATCACCTTTCGGATAACTCACTAAACAATTATTGGCATTTTTTTTACCAAAGATAGCGTGTGAAACCCTCGTACCTTTGCATCATCAAAAGGAAGATATATCGTATTTGCAATGTTATCGCATAATAATTAGCGATTTAAAGTAGTTGTAATCGCTATTCTCTTTCTTTGTGAATCAAATTCTATTCAGAAACTACTGAATTGCGGCTTTACTCTCCTTCGGCATTGTATTTTAGTTCCATAGATTGAGCAATAATAATCCTCAAAACAATATAGGTTTCTTTTTTACTTGGAATATTGCTTAAAAAGGCAAATTTAGGTATCAAAAATCTCAAAATTCATTGTTTTGAAGTGTTTTTACCCAAAAATGTTGCCAAATGTAAAGTAGCACAAAACAATAAACCTACTTTTTTTTACCAAAGCCGCCGCTCAAAAACGCTATACCTTTGCACCAGAAAACAACACAAACAAACAATAATAATTATTATTAAACAAGTAAATGACTCTATTTTTCCACTACCTATCACCATTTTTACCTTTTCTAACAGAGCTAAGTTTGCGCCCTTCAAATAAGCTTAATACTAAAGGAACTATAATGAAAATGTGCTACAACACCCTAGCTTCGTCCTATGAATAAGTGCTGTGGTTTGTTGTTAAGGTATGAGGTTTTTTGTGACACATAGCAAAAAAACAATACTGTCTCAATAACTTCCTACATTTGTGCTGAAACTTTTTTGCCAACACAAAATTAGCAATAACTATAGCACTTCTGGGGCGATATTATACTATACAAAAAAAAATGTAGTTTTTTTTTAAAAAAAAAGCTTTTTTAAGTAATCTCTTGTGTTTTATTTGCTTATAACTATACCTTATTAAAATTGATAAAAACAGTTTTTGGTATGCCTATATATAACTAAAAAAATAAAAATATAAAAAAATGGTATTTTTATTTTTATGATTATATATTCTATTTTATCCGAACTACTAACTTTATTTATAAACACATAAGTTTATAATAATTTCAAACAAATTTTATGTAAAAAAATATTTATTATTGCAATAGTAACAAATGGTAGTCAATAATGGCTATTATAACCAACCTTATTTTTATTGTTATGAATTATTTGAGTAACGCTATTTATTTTGCCCTATTGCAGATTAGGGTAGGAAGTAAATTGTTGTTCTTCATTCTTTGTACTATGATTGGAAGTAGTCATATAGTCTGGAGTCAACAAGATTTCTCTTGCACCACAGATTTTTCTAACGATCCTGCTAGTGCTGCTATAAATTACAGCAAACCACCTGATTGGGCATGTTTGAAGTATATTCGTGTAAATGTTGCTTTTATTGGATCAGGCAACCATACCGCCACAAGCTCTCCCATCGGACCAAACTACACAGGATTAGATTATTCTAATGCCATAATTATCCGAATGAATGATCTGCTGTCACACAACATTCCTATGAATATAGGTAATGGTTGGCTGTATTATTCGCCTGAGGCAAATGTTACATACGGCACCCCGCATTATGAACCTGATGGGTGGACATGGACCATGCCTCCTCCAGCTCCCGATCCTGGTTTTCGTTTTGTTTTAGGATCCATCCAATATGCTCCGAATGCTACAAACCCGGCTGGTGTTACATTGGCTAGTAACGCTTTAACGCTAATTGTTAGTTCACTTGGTAGTGGTTGTGGTGGATACTCTGCTGGACCTAGTTATGGTTATGGATTAATTTATTCTTATCTAGGTACTGGTTGTGATCTTTGTTCAGCTGGTACTGCCTTGCATGAGTTATCACATGCTATGGGACTGAACCATAATTTCTTCAGGTATAGTTGCCCTTCAACAAATTGTAATGACTGTTTGTTCTTTGATGAAAATCACAATGTAACAGATATTACTGTTCCACCTAGTACTAGTGGTGATGGAGATTATAACGATGCTTGTAATTCCAATTATAATCCAGTAGCATGGAATGCCCCTGGCCCATGGTACAACCCAGATAACACCGAGGATACTCCACCTTGTAATGATTGCAACCATTTGTGGACAGATCCAACCTTAGCTACTACAAATCCTATGGGATTCCGGGCTTGTAACGAACCTATAGAAATAGATAACAATGTTATGAATTATGCAGGGGGACATTTTTATGGACATGCTTTTACCCAATCACAGATCAATGCTATACATAACTACATTAATAACCGCCCTACAATTGTGGTGAGTACGGGTATAGAGGCAGCTATTAATGGACAAAACCCCTATTTAACCACTTGTACCGTTGGCAATAGTGGCAATGAAGATTTTATTTGTATAGATCAAGGTGCTAGCACAACGCTCAGTTCCTCTTCTAATTGGAGCACTGCTAGTTATGCTTGGTCAAATGGAGCAACAACGCCTACTATTACAGTTTCGACACCAGGCACTTATACGGTTACTGTTACTAATAGTGCGGGCTGTACAGGCACAGACCGCATAGTTGTAAAAACCCCCGCCGTACATGTTACTGTGCCAGATGCTGTTTTTTGCGGCGAAGATACGTTCGGACAGAATCCTCTGGGATATAATTTAGGCTATACAACAACAGGCAATACTGCTATTGCTCAAACATGGTCAAATGGCATTACTACTCCAACAACTATCATATATCCAAGTGGGTCAGGAGTCTATACTGTTACGGTTACGGCAGCCAATGGCTGTACGGCAAGTGATACTGGAAATATAATAGTACATGATAGTCCAAACCCGACTATACAATCCAACAATCCGCCTTCCAATGCGTTTTGTAGTAACACCAGCATTGATTTGTCAACAACCACACCTTACAGTAGTTTTACTTGGGTTTTGGATCCCACTCCGCCAATTACACCTGACGAAATACTCGGAACATCACCGACTTTACACATTGATGGGGCTACCTCTGGTGCGGGAATACGCAATGTAATTGTAACCGATGCCAATGGTTGTACAGGATATGCAGCACTTTGGTTAGACCATTATCCTGCTCCCAATGTTGCTATGAACACCTTAGTGACCGATTGTGCTACGACATTACAACTTACAACACAAGGAACCAACAGTTTCCCTGTGACCTGGTCAACAGGAGCGACAGGAACAACTTCTGTTAATAATCCAGCTACTATAGGCGTGAACCAAGCGGGTGTCTATACTGCCACAGCCTCCATGGTGGGTATCGATATTGATGGAAATCCGCATACTTGCACCACCACCGTCCAACAAACCGTCTCTTCCAACCAAATCCAACCAGTCGACTTCTCGGGTGACTACATCGTCGGTACCACGACTCCTGCCTTAGGCAATAGAGTAGGAGATATAGAGACATGGGATAGCCCACTCAGTAGTATACGCGTGGCAGGCAAGGTAATTATACCCAATGGAAAGCGACTAATCATAAAAAACAGCACAACTGTTGAAATGGTAGGCGAAAACGCAGGTATTGATGTGGCTAAAAATGCAGTTTTGTTCTTGAAAGAAAATAGCGTTTTACGCGGCGATGCCTGCTCCAATACCTGCTGGCGAGGGGTAGTGGTAGATGGAGACTGGCAAGTGGCTCACCCATCGCCCACCACTTATTTAGCCAACGGAAGTACCAACCACGGCATAGTGCGAATCGAAACCGAAGGGACTATTCGAGATGCCAAAGTAGCCGTAGCCTCTCAAAGCACTTCTACTTCGGGTGGATTGACGCTTATTGTAGCGGGTGGTATTATTTACGCTTCTGATGCTAATTTCCGCAATAACCTTTTGGATATCAAAATGGGAATGCAAAATGTGACAACTGCTCTTCAAGGTGGTGTGCAACGGAGCGTTATTACGCACTGTGAATTCAAAAAAACAGAGCCTTTTGTTTGTCCCACTACCCAAAAATATGGATGCATTAGCCTCAATAGCTCCAGCAGTACGCCAACTTTATTGATAGAAGAAAACCTGTTTACCACCGAAAACCTATCAGGAGAAGACCGCGGTACGGGTATTCGCATTACCAACGACAAGGTGTATATCCAAAGTAACAATATCTTTCAAGACCTTTTTAAAGGTATTGATGCCTACAATACCTTAACGACCATCAAAGCGGTTCAGGTTGTCAACAACTATTTTAATAATGTGACCAAAGGGGTGACGATGAACAATGTGGTGGGAGGAAAAATAGAACACAACCAGTTCAATATCCCCAGCGGAACATCTACCGTTGATGCTTATGGTGTCAATCTGTTTGGTTCTAAGTCAGTACACGTTTTAGATAACGATTTTTTTGCGGCACAAAACAGTAGCTATGCACGGGGTTTAATAGCCGATAATACCTTTTATACGGCTTATCCAACCAATGTGAAGAATAACGAGTTTACAGGCAGATTTCAAGAAGCGACCCGATTCTCCAATAATGACCGCCTCCTTCAAATGCAATGCAATAGCTATGATGCCTGCCAAAAAGACTGGTATTTTGATACCTCAGCACAATTAGACCCGCAGGGAGCTTGTGACCCTGAACAAAGTAGCAAAGCCCTTCGCAACCACTTCCATTATATCTATGGAGCGCCCACGCTTCCTGCAACGGGCGAGCATATCTATATTGAATCGGGCAATACGTTCTTTAGTACCAGCAACAAACTCACCCTCCGAACAGATAATAGCCCCCAAAGCCTGCCACAAAATGTAAATAATGCGGCTATTATTGATGCTCAAGGTTGCAATGTTGTATTAGGTAGCCCAACACCTGTGTACAATACCTCTTGCACCATTACTTTCCCTCCTTATGAAGACCCCATTCAGGGCTGTGCGAATACCAATACAAGCAATAGCAATTTGCTGGCAGCCATCAGCCGTATGTTGGACACCGACCAAACAGACAGCCTATTGAACCTCTTGGATTGCCTGAATACCGACTGGGCTATTCGCCTTTTGGTAGGCACCTACGCCGACCGTGGCGAATATGCACACGCCCGCGAACTGCTCGATATGTTGCCCAACGATGCAGAAAACACCGAGTTTAAGAACATCTATATTGCCATTCTCAACGAGTTACAGGGCAATACAGGCGGACGCATGACTCCCACCAAATCTATCCTTGAACAGTATAGCCGTCAGCGCAATAGTCGTCACCAAACCCTTGCCGAAAGTGCCTTGGCTACTTACTTTGGGTTTGATTATGTGCGGAATATTGAAGGAGAGAAAGGGAACTATTTGTCTGATGTAATTTCAAATAGTTCGTTCAAAATTTCGCCCAATCCCACCAATGACGGCTTTACGCTATCTGTCAATAACTTTACGACCCCCGAAACCTTGTATATCTATGACGTAAACGGCAGATTGGTAAAATCAGAACATATTAATGGGCAGAATACTTGGATAAACACTAACTACCTGAATAGCGGGATTTACTATTGCAAGTTATCCTCAGAAAGCAAGGTCGAGAAATTAGTTATTATTCAATAAGCAAGTAACAATATAGGCGTATTTGGCATTGT